>NZ_JBEZJZ010000017.1:0-117140 GCF_040651455.1 Streptomyces sp. NPDC048483 | reverse complement strand
CAGGGCCTGGACGGCGAGGCCATGGCCGAGGAGCTGGTGATGGGCGGCGGGCAGCGCGTCGAAGCGCCTTCCGGCGGATCTTCGTGGCCGCGGCGCTGCTCGGCGCGGCGACCATCGGCGATGCGTTTGTGTACCTGCTGCTCCAGCGGCGGCTGGACTTCGCGGTCGGCTGGTTCCCGCTGCTGCCGCTGGGCGCCGCCGCGGTCTATCTGCTGCTCGCGGTGCCTGCCGGGCGGCTCGGTGACCGCATCGGGCGCCGGGTTCCCTTCCTGTGCGGGCATGCGGCGCTGCTCGGCGGCTATGTCCTGCTGGCGGCCACGGACTCGGGTCCGGTGCTGCTGGTGGGGGTGCTGTTGTTGCTCGGCGTGTTCTACGCGGCGACGGACGGCGTGCTGATGGCGCTCGCCGGGCCGGTTCTGCCGGCCGCGCGGCGGGCGAGCGGGATGGCGCTGCTGCAGACGGGGCAGGCGCTGTGCCGGCTGCTGGCGGCCGCCGGGTTCGGGGCCGCCTGGACGCTCTGGGGCACCGGGCCCGCGTTGATCACCGCCATCGCCGCACTGGCGGTGGCGCTCGCGGCGGCCGCCGTCCTGCTGCCCGGCCCACCGCACACGGAACGGTCCGAGCCCTCGCAAGGGCGGCAGCCCCCGGAAGGGCAGCCGTCGCACCCATGACCTCACCGAAGGGACCGACGTCCGTGTCCGCGACGCCCTCAACGGAGAAACAGCAGGACCGCCCCCGCCCGGCGCACCCCTCCGCGCGTGCCCCGCTCTCCCTCCGGGCCCGGATCGTCGCCGTGGTGGCCGGCGCGGCGGTCCTCGCCACCGTCGCCGTCGTCTACACCCTGGGCGCCGCCCGGCGCGCCGAACCGGCCGACGCCACCTCGGCCTTCGGCCTGGACCACGGCCGGCTGTACTTCCGCAGTACGGGCGCCGGGTCCGGCCGGGTGGCCCGGCTGCCCGCCCGGCCGGGTGCCGCCACCCGTATGTCGGCCCGCGCCGCCGAGCCGGCCGACCGCCGCACCACCGGCGGCCCCGCCTGCGAGCGCTTCCACGCGGCGGCCGGCACCGGCCTGTGCCTGCAGCGCCGCCCCGGCATCCCGCCCAGGTCCTACGCCGTCGTCCTGGACCGGCGGCTGCGCGAGAAACGGCGGATCGCGCTCACCGGTATCCCCAACCGGGCCCGTGTCTCGGCCTCCGGCCGGATGCTGTCGTGGACGATGTTCGCCACCGGGGACTCGTACGCCACCACCGCGTTCTCCACCCGCACCTCGGTCCTGGACACCCGCACCGGCTACCTCATCAAGAACGTGGAGGACATCCCGCTCACCCTCGACGGCCGCCGCTACCACTCCCCCGATGTCAACTACTGGGGCGTCACCTTCGCCCGCGACGACAACCGCTTCTATGCGACGGTCTCGACGAAGGGGAAGACCTACCTGATCGAGGGCGACCTACGGAAGTGGGCGGCGCGTACGCTCCGCGAGAACGTCGAATGCCCGTCGCTCTCCCCGGACAACACCCGGCTCGCCTTCAAGAAGCGGGTACGGGAGGGGGCCGACGATCCCTGGCGGCTGTACGTCCTGGACCTGCGCACCCTGCGCGAGCACCCACTCGGCGAAACCCGCAGCGTGGACGACCAGGCGGCCTGGCTGGACGACCACACCCTCGCCTACGCCCTGCCGGGGCGCGACGGCCGGCCCTCGGACATCTGGAGCGTGCCGGCGGACGGCCGCGGCAGCCCGTCCCTGCGCGTACGGGATGCGTCCTCGCCCGCGTTCGTCCGCTGACCGGACCGGCGCTCGTCCGCGTACCGGTGTCTCCCCCAAGCCCCGTCAGGGGCGGGGGTGTTGTCAGTGGCGGGTGGCACCATCGGCCGTATGACGCATTCGACGGATCTCACGCGTCCGACGCATCCGAGATCGTGGACACCCGGACGATGCGGTTCGAGATCAACGGGACCGCGGCCGCCCCCAGGGCGACGGGAGCCTGCCGTACGACGCACAATCGAAGGGTGGACGGCACGGAGGAAACCAACGACAGGCCCGGCGAGACCGGCGCGGGCGGCGATCCGGCCTGCTGGCTGCACCTGGTGTGCGACGCCTGCGGGCGGGTTCGCGAGCGCCCGGACAGCGAGGTGTGCGAGCACTGCGGCGCCGGGACGGGGAGCGAAGCCGAACCGCCCCCGGTCGCCGCCTCCGATTCCGCCTCCCGCCGGCGGGACCGGGACGAGCAGGGCCGGGCCCGTAACGCCCGGCCGCGGGACGGGCTGGGCCGCCCGCTGCCGTACGGCACGCCCGGCGTGGCGCGGCAGCCCGAGGGGGTGCCCCGTATGCCCGCACAGGCGCTGGCCGAGGCGCAGCGGCTGCTCGACGACGGGAAGCCGTTCCATGCACACGAGGTGCTGGAGGACGCCTGGAAAGCCGCACCGGAGGCGGAGCGGCAGCTGTGGCGCGGGCTGGCCCAGCTGGCGGTGGGCCTCACGCATGCGGCGCGCGGCAACGCCTCCGGCGCCGTGGCCCTGCTCGATCGGGGCGCGGCGGCCATCGCGCCGTACGCGGACACCGCCCCGTACGGCATCGACATCGCCGGACTGACGCTCTGGGCAAGGGAGTTGACGGGACGGGTGAGCGGCGAGACCGGCCCGGTGCCGGCGGCCGGGACGGCGCCCCGGCTGGGTACGGCCGGGTAGGCGCAGGCATGACTCCCGTGTGATCCGCGCCCCTCACTCCGGACTGCTCACTCCGGACTGCGCCGGCGACCGTGGCGCCGCCAGAGCAGGGCGCCGATCAGGGCGAGCGCCGCGGCGCCCGCGCCGCCTCCCCACACCGCGGTGGCGGAGTTCCCGGAGGAGTCCCGGCCTGCCTTCGGGTCGATGGTGTCGGTGGCCAGCGGGCGGACCACGGCGCGGTCCCGGGGGGCGGTCCGTGCCGTGCGCAGGGTGTCGATCGGGCGGGCCTTGCCGATGCTGTCGAAGCCCCAGTCGAGGAGGGCGCCCGCCTCCTTGTAGACGGCGTTGTTCTCGCCGGACCGCGGGTTCATGACGGTGACCAGCAGCGTACGGCCGTTTTGCCGGGCGGCGGCGATGAGCGTATTGCCCGCATGGGTCGTGTAGCCGTTCTTGACGCCGATGATGCCGGGGTAGGGAGTCAGGCCGTGCGTGCCGGCCAGCATCCTGTTGGTGTTCTCGATCTCGGTGACGCCGTCGCTGCCGGGGAAGCGGGCGCGGGCGGTGGCGCAGTAGCGCGCGAAGTCGGGATCGGCGAGTCCGGCGCGGCCGAAGACGGTCAGGTCGTACGCGGAGGAGACCTGGCCGGGGGTGTCGTAGCCGTCCGGGGACTTCACCGTGGTGTCGCCGGCACCGAGCTTGCGGGCGGTTTTCTGCATTTCCCGGGCCGTGGCGTCCCAGCCGCCGTTCATCGATGCCAGCACATGGACGGCATCGTTGCCGGAGCGCAGAAAGACCCCGCGCCACAGGTCGGCGACCCGGTAACGGCCGCCCTGCTCGATGCCGACGAGACTGCTGCCGTCCCCGACGCCCTCGAGGTCGGTGGCATTGACCTGGCGGACGGAGCCGGCCGGGAACTTCGGCAGCACGGTGACCGCGAACAGGGCCTTGAGGGTGCTGGCCGGGGGGAGTCTGCGGTGCGGCGCCTTGGCGGCGAGGACGTCTCCGGTGTCGGCGTCGGACACCATCCACGAGCGGGCGGACAGGTCGCGCGGCAGCGCGGGCACCTCGGGCGCGTCGGCGACCTGGACGCCCGGTCCGGACGAGGCGGGCGGGGCGGGCGAGGCGGGCGAGAGACGGCTGCCCGGCCCGGTGGCGTCGGGGTGGGCCGCGGCCGGTATGGAGGTCAGGGAGATACCGGCAAGAGCGAGTGCCGCCACCGCGGCGGCCTTCCTCGGGTACAGCGCATCGGTTGCCATGCCGTCACGCTAAGAACGGCCGTTGCGACCCGCAGCGTGGATGCGCCAGACGGACCAAGGGGCCACGAGGTGTCCGGCGTGTCGGTCCCGGGCCGTGGGGCCGGGGCCTGTCGGGCCGGTGCCTGTCGGGCCGGGACGCATCGGGTCGCGCCGCGTCGCACCTGCAAACGGCGACCCGCCCGGTGCGACGGGGGATGCACACCGGGCGGGTCTTGAGACCTTTCTACCTCATCGGACGGCAGTTACGCCTCAAAAGCTTGTTCGTTTCTCGATTCCCAGGCCACCGGCAGCGAAATCAGGCCATCTGCGCGCAGCGAGCGCCGACGCCGCAGTTCGCCCTGTGGAACGGCGAGTCGCAGGCCCGGGAAGCGGCCGAGAAGCGCGCCGAGCGCGGTTTCCGTCTCCATCCGGGCCAGCGGCGCGCCGAGGCAGTAGTGGATGCCGTGCCCCAGCGCGAGGTGCCCGGAGAGGTCCCGGCCGGGGTCGAACGTGTCCGGATCGGGGAAGCGGTCGGGGTCGCGGTTCGCGGAAGCGATGGAGAGCAGCACGCTCTCCCCGGCCGGGATCCGTACGCCGCCGATCTCCAGGTCCTCCATGGGAAAGCGGCGGATGGCCAGCGGCGCGGGACCGGAGTGCCGCATGGCCTCCTCGACCGCGGCCGGGAGTTCGGCCGGATTCCGGCGCAACTGGTCGAGCCGGGCCGGGCGTTCCAGTAGGGCGAGCACCGCATTGCCGATCAGGTGGACGGCGTTCTCGTATCCGGCGAAGAGGATCAGGAAGGCGAGCGAGGTCAGCTCGTCCTCGGTGAGCCGGTCGCCCGCCGTCCCGGTGGCGTCGTCGCGCGCCGCGATCAGGTCCGAGAGCAGATCGTCGCCCGGTTCCGCGCGCTTGGTGGCGATCAGGCCGGTGTAGAACGCCAGCATCGCCCCGATCGCCTCCTTCACCAGCTGCGGCTTGGTGGGGTCGGGGGTGATCAGGGCGTCCGTCCAGGCCCGGAAGTCGCGCCGGTCGCGCTGCGGGACGCCGAGCAGATCGCAGATCACGATGATCGGCAGCTGACCCGTGTAGTCGGCGATCAGATCCGCCGTGCCACCGCGCTCCTCCATGGCGTCCAGCAGCTCGTCGGCGACCCGCCGTACGGGCTCCCGCAGGGCGTCGACCCGCCGCGGGGTGAAGGCCTTGGCCACCAGGCGGCGTACGCGGGTGTGGTCCGGCGGGTCCATGTTCAGCAGGTTGGCGTCGAGCGCGGGCGGCAGCGCGAAACCGCGGTAACCGCCGGGCGCGGCATGCCGCTTGTCCAGGGAGAGCCGGGGATCGGCGAGGGCGCTGCGGACGTCGGCGTAGCGGGTGACCAGCCAGGCGGGCTGCCCGTCGGCCCCGGTGATCCGGTGCACCGGGCCGGCCTCGCGCAGCGCGGCATAGCCGGCGTGGGGATCGTCGAGGAGGGGCGTCACGTCGATGGGGGCGTCGGGGCCGGTCTCGGCGGTGTTCTGCATGGAGCCCGACTCTAGACGGACGGCTCCGGGCGCGTCGGGGGCGGGACGCGGCGCACCGCAACGGCGGGACGGCACCGGCGCCCACGGGCCGGTGCGGCCCCGGTCGGGTGGGTGGCCCGGACCCCCGTGCCGGGCCACCCGGTCTGTGTGGTCGCGCCGCTCCTAGCCGCGCGGTACGGAGCTGCGCTGCCGCAGCTCGGTGAGCACGGTCTCGATCAGCGGTGAGTGGTAGACATCCGCGACGAGCGCCAAGTGCTCGTACTCCGCGGCGAGTTCGGCGCCTTCCGTACCCGTACCGCTGCTGACCACCACACTGTCGGCGCCGTGGACGGGCACATGGCCGACCGCGCGGTTCTCCAGGCCGCGGCGGAGTGCGGCCGCCTCCGCGACGGCGGCCAGCTGGCGGTCGTCGAGCGAGACGGCGCGGGCGCGTTCGCGGGCGATGTCGACGGCGTCGGACTCGACATGGCCGCGGATACCGCGCTGGACGTCCCGGATCTCGGCCATCTGCCGGTTGGCGCGCCATTCGAGGTCGGCGAACGGCCAGCGCAGGGGTCGGCTCGACCGTTCCATGGTGACCTCGGGGGTCTGTGCGGTGACGGTCCGCCAGAGCGGGGACAGGCGGCGCAGCCGGCGCCAGGCGGCGGCGCGGGGGCCGGCGGCCGGGAGGGCGAATCCGGTGAGGACGAGGATCGCCGCGACCGAGGCGCTGAGCGGGGCGACGCCGTTGGAGAGCCAGAGCGCCGGGTGGCCCGCCCAGGACAGGGCGAAGCCGATGACCTTGCAGGCGCAGTAGGCCAGGCCGAGCCAGCAGCCGGCGGCCAGCACCCGCAGACCGCGCGCGAGCCAGGTGGCGCCGAGCCGGGCGGCGTAGCGCGGGCAGAGCGTCCCCAGGCCCGCCAGGCTCGAGCCGAAGATGGCCAGATACAGCACCAGGAAAAGCATCACGCCGGGAGAGTTGGTGTAGGCGGTGCTGAAGTCGCGGGGGTGCTCGACGGCGTCCGGGCGGCCGACCGCGAAGCCGGCGACAGCCACCGCCCACAGCGCGGCCACGCCCCCGACGGCGAGGCGCGCCCTGGTCCGTGCGCGGGCCCGCGCGGCCTCGCCCTCGCCTGCCGTCCAGCGCAGCAGCAGGACGAGCGCGCCCGCGGCGAACACCACGACGGCGGAGTAGAGGAAGACCATGGCGAGGTTGGCCACGCCGACCAGGCGGTCGAACCAGCGGTAGAGGCTGGGCGCGGAGAACAGGAAGACCGTCGCCACGCCGCCGTTCATCACACAGGCGAGGCCCAGATCGGCGTTGCCGCGGTCCCGGAACCAGGCGGCGGATTTGTACCCGACGATGGTCCAGGCGATGGCCGCGAAGGAGAGATAGATGACGTCAAACACGCCGCGGGCCCCCGTTCCCGACCGCGTCACCGTCTCCGGCCGGGTCACCGTCTCCGTCTTCGCCTGCGTCGGCGGCCTGCTGCGTGCGGATGTGCTGCAGGGCGGGCCCGAGGGCCGCCGCGAGTTCGGCCGCCTGCCCCTCCAGCGGGAGTTCGCGCTCACCGGCCGACGGCGCGACCCGTTCCATCAGCAGCGTGCCCAGTACCTCGGTCTCCCGCTCGGCGAGGTTGTCATAGCCGTGGTGCCGGGCGAGGCCCGCGGTCAGCCCCATCCGGCGCATGGCGGTGGCCACATCGACGGACGGGGTCCATATCCGCAGAGCGTCCTCCGTCATGGCCGGATCCTGGGCATGCCCGAGCAGCAGATGGCTCAGCTCGTGCAGCACGATGTGTGCCTGGTGCCAGGGCGACGTCTTGAGCTCGAAGAAGATCCAGTAGCCGTCGTCCGTGGCCGCCGTCATCCCCGAGACCACTCCGCCGAGGCTCATCGGCACCATATGGACCGGCCGTTCCACACGTGTGGCGACGATGTCGCACATGCCCCGCAGATCTGTGGCGGCGGGCAGCGCCAGCTCCTTGATCAGCTGCTTGCACCGCCTGCGTATCTGCCCCACTCGCATGCTCGTCCCGTCCTCGTGTCCGGCCCGCCGCCAGAAGGCGAAGATCTGGTCGCACTCGGCGGTCCCTGCCGGACCGCTCCCCGCCGGATCACTCCGCACGCGGCTCACCGTCCTGGCCCGGCGGCTCGGCCGGCAGGTCCATCTGTTGCCGGAACTGGGAAATGATCGTCGTCAGGCTGTCCTGCACCTCCGGCGGCAGCCCGACGGAGCGCAGCGCGATGGCCCGTACCCGCTGGTCGCGCATGGCTGCCAGGAAGCGGACCTCCTCCTCCACCCGCGCGGCCTGCGGCTGCGAGAGGTCGCCCAGCAGATAACCGACCGGTACGGCAAAGAACTTCGCCAGTGCGCGCAGCAGTTCCGGGCCGGGGTTGGTGCGCCGGCCGTTGCGCAGCATCGACAGATACTGCTCGGTGACCTTGACCCCGCCGTACTCCGCCGCGCCGCTGATCTCGTCGGCCACAAAGGCGTTGGTGTACGGGGCCCCGGCCGGGTGCATATGCGCGAAGAGATGGTTGAGCCGTTCCGCGAGCGTGCCGCTCGCCCCCTTGGACCGGCCGTCGCCCCCCACTGTCATGCCCACCGTCCTTCGGACTTCTCCGGGTCCCGCATGGCGCCCGACAGGCCTGGCCCAACGAGCAGTTAAGGACGCCGGAACTTCTCCTCTCATCCTTTCATGGGAGGAACGCGCCGCACCAGTCCACTTACGGACAGTGAGGGCTGCCGACTTAACCGGGAGTTGAGTTCACCCAGCGCATCCGGGACCGGTCACCTCAGCAGAGTTCCGCGGTGGTGAGCAGGCGTATCTGGGCCTCGACCCAGGTGGCGACCATCCCTTCGGGGCTGTCGTCGGTCAGGGCCTTGGACAGCGCGGTGACATGGCCCGCTGCGGTGTGCAGGCCGACGGTGGCGAGGCCGGCCGCCGCGTCGCCGAGGCGACGGCGGACGCCGGCCGGGACATGGCGCAGCCCGTGGTGGGCGGCGTCGGCGCAGGCGGTGAGTGCGGCGCGCAGGGCGTCGTCCAGAGGGGCGGGCGGGTCCTGCCCGTCCTCGGGGGCGGCGGCGAGGTCCGTATCGCCGGTGCCGGGTGCGAGGTCGGGGAGGACGGGGCCGTCGTCGGTGAGTACGGCGAGGGGGCTGATCGTGATGCGGCCTCCGGCGCGGCGGACCGGGCCGCTGAGGTAGCGGGGTGTGCCGAACTCGCCGTCCAGGGCGGCGGCCAGGCAGTCCAGCGCCGCCGGGCGGGCGCCGTCGTAGGTGGCGGAGACCAGCGCCGTCCTACCGTCGGCGTCCGCGATGACGGCGTCGAGGCGCTGGTCACCGGGGTCATAGCCGATGGCCCGTACCTCGGCGACGGGCACCGCCCGCACCAGCTCGGCCTCGACTCGGGGGCGTATCAACCTCGGGGGCAGTGCGGCCAGTTGGCGCTCCAGCGTTGCGAGGTCGGGGGCCGTTACGGAGGCGGGCAGGCTCTCCCAGGGCCGGGTGCCGCCCAGTGGGGTGACGCGGGTCCTGGCGACCCTGCTGGATGCCAGGCGCACGACCCGGCTCGCGCTGCGGGCCGCGGATTCGCTCACCACCTGCCCGGTGGCCAGGGTGCGCAGCGGTGTGCCGCCGAGCCTGCGGGTGGCGAGCTGGGCGCCGGTCAGGGGCGCGTCCGCCGGCTCGGGGACCGGCCAGCGCTTGCGGAGCACCAGGACCGTGCCGCTGTCGGGGTGCGCGAAGAACACCTCAGCGGTGCGCTCGGTGTCGGTGCCGCCGATCCGGCAGCCCAGGCCGGTGAGGCGGACCCGGCGCAGCGGCGTTTCGACGGGCTCGTCGCTGCCCAGGACCCGGGAGCGGGGGCCGGCGCCGCCGTTGACCGTCGCCCGGTGCCGGGCGTGGAGCTCGGTGAGCAGCTCCGCGAGGCGCTCGGGGCGGTGGCCGGTGGTGCGGTCGCGGTAGGCGTCCAGCTGCGCCACGAGGTCGGTCAGGGCGGCGGCCGGCCAGCGCAGGCCCTGGCCGTCCAGGTCGCGGGCGGCGCGGCGGAGCGA
This sequence comes from Streptomyces sp. NPDC048483, assembly GCF_040651455.1. Lineage (NCBI taxonomy): Bacteria > Bacillati > Actinomycetota > Actinomycetes > Kitasatosporales > Streptomycetaceae > Streptomyces > Streptomyces sp. NPDC048483. Next base: position 107,683 of record NZ_JBEZJZ010000017.1, on the reverse strand, counting down.
GGCCGTCGCCACGGCGCCGGCGTGCCGGGCGCCGTCGAGCAGCAGATCGTCGACGAGGGCGAGCACCGCTGCCAGACCGGGGTCGGTGCCGGGAGCGGCGGGGTCCTGCGGGGCGCCGCCGACGTCGAGTGGGACATCGCCGGCGTCCAGGCCGCGTTCGTCCGCCGCCCGGAATGCCCACACCGCGAGGACGATCATCTCGTGCCGGGCGGCGTCGGCGGCGTCGGTGTGGGCGTAGCGGACCTCGCCGGGGACCAGGAAGCGGACCGTGCAGGAGCGCAGTTCGGCGCGCGCCACGGGGTCGGCGGGCGTGGCGCGGACCAGCCGTGCCGGAAACCCGGAGGTGAGGGTGCGGCGGGCGGCGGCGAGGGCGGGCGCGCCGTACAGGGCGGTCAGGGTGTCGTCGTCGACGGCGCCCGGCGACCAGGGGGTGAAGGGCGCGGAGTCCTCGTCGGCCGTCGGCCGGGCGAACTGCCGCTGGTAGGCGAGGACGAGGCCGATGCGGTGCCGGCAGACTCCGGGCGCCGCGCAGGTGCAGGACGCCGTCTGGAGATCGGCGTCCAGGGGCAGCGCGGCGGTCACACCGTCGTCGAACCGGCCGTGTACGGTCCCGTCCTCGCCGACCTCGATGGCCGGTGCCGTTCCGGCGTCGAGGGCCTTGGCGGCGCGTTTGACCAGGCCGCGGTTGGCGAGCGCGGCGAGTGCGTCCGGGGTGAGGGTGAGGAGGTCGTCGCGGGTCATCGGCCCAGCCTTTCCGCGACGAACGCCGCCAACTGCCCGGGGGTCATGGCGCCGACATGGGCGCCGGCGTCCGCCAGCCGCTGCGCCAGGCGGCGGTCGTAGTCGGGGTTCGCCTCCTCGTCCAGCGCGGCGAGCCCGAGCACCTGCGTGCCCTGCTGTGCCAGCTCCCGCACCGTACGGACCAGCCACTGCTCGTCCCCGCCCTCGTAGAAGTCGGTGACCACCGCCACGATCGACCGGCGCGGGGTGTCGATGAGCGAGGCGCCGTACGCGACCGCCCTGGCGATGTCCGTGCCGCCGCCCAACTGGGTGGTCATCAGCAGCTCCACCGGGTCGGTGACGTCCTGGGTGAGGTCCACCACGCCGGTGTCGAAGGTGACGAGGTGGGTGCGCAGCCCCGGCAGGCCCCACAGGCAGGCGGCGGTCACCGCGGAGTGGATCACCGAGGACGCCATCGAGGCGGACTGGTCCACCAGGAGGATCAGCTGCCACTGCTCGACATGGCGCCGGGTCCGGGAGAAGAACCGGGGGGTCTCGATGGCCACGCGGCGGGAGACGGGGTCGTAGTGGGCGAGGTTGGCCCGGATCGTGGCGTGGAAGTCGAAGTTACGGGCCTGCCGGAAACGGCTCGGCCGGCGCGCTCGGGTGCCGGAGAACGCCTGCCGGATCTCGGGCCGGAGGCGCTCCATCAGATCGCGGACCACCGCTTCGACGATACGCCGGGCAAGCGCGAGCACCTGAGGGTTCATCAGGTGCTTGGTGCGCAGTACCGCGCGCAGCAGCGTGGCGTTGGGCTCGATACGGGCCAGGACGTCCGGGTCGGTGACCACCTCCTGGATTCCGTAGGTCTCGACGGCGTCCCGCTCCAGCCGTTCGATGGTCTCCTTGGGGAACAGGCGGTGGATGTTGTCGAGCCACTCCACGGTGGTGAGCACGGAGGGCCCGGAACCGCCGTCCCGATCCCGGTCGGCCGCGCCGGCGGTTCCGTCGGCTCCGGCAGTTCCGTCGGCGCCGCGGACCCCGCCGATCCGTATCTGCCGTCGGGCCAGGTCCGGGTCGCGGCCGTAGAGCCACTCCAGCGCGGCGTCGCGCTCGGTGTCCTCGCCCTTCGGCGCACCCGTACGGCGCTCGGCCGGGGCCCCGAGAATCAGACGCCAGCGTTCGAGCTCCGGGTCCGGTGCAGTCATGATGTCCCCTTTGCTGCGGGTGAGTTGGCGGCCGCGGCCGGGCCGAGCCCTTCTCTGGCCAGGAGGCGGGTGACGCGGTCCTCCAGCGCCATGGCCTCGGCGGCCACCAGGGGGTCGGCCGCCGTCCGGGTCAGCGCCCTGGGCGAGCCACGCAGCCCCCGGCGGTCCAGCAGCCCGCGGGCGATCGTCTCGCGTTCGCGGGGCGGGAAGTACGCGAACGCCTGGCGGAGGGCGGGCAGCGCCACCAGGAACTCGTCCCCGGTCATGGCGGCGACCACGGTGTCGAGCACCCCCAGGACGCTCTGGCCGCCGCCGACCAGCACCTCGGCCCTGGCCAGCGCGAACAGCCCGGAGAGCCAGTCACCGAGCACGGCGGGGCCGGCGGCCGTCCCGGCGATCGCCCTGCCGGGGTCGACGCCAGGGCCGTGGCCGTGGTCGGCCTGGTTGCCGTCGGCGGCCTTGCCTACGCCGTTGCCGTCGCCGGCGCCGTTCCCTTCCGTGCCTGGTGTGCCGTCGCCGTCCAGGGACCAGCACAGTCCGAACGCGGCGCCGCGCAGATCGGGCGGCGCCGTGGTGTCCGCGCTGATCCGGCGCGCGGTGGCCAGGACCGGCGCCCGGTCCAGGCCGAGCTGCTGCCCGGCGTACACCAGCGCGTCCCGCACCGCCGCCAGCGCGGAGAGCCTGGCCCGGTCGGCGGGGGCGGGGCCGCCGTGCACCCCCTCGGCCAGCCACAGGATCCGGGTGACGGCGGCGCCGATGACGGCGCCGAGCAGCGGGCTCCTGGCCACGCCCAGGAGGCGGTCGTGCCGCCACAGGCCGAGCACGCTGGCCAGCGCCCTGCCGAGTTCGCCCAGGTCCACCGCCTGCGCGACCCCGGCACCGATGGCCTCGACCGTGCCCTCGGCGAGCTCGGCGAGCCCACAGAGCGCGGCGTCGAACAGCACCTGGGCAAGCAGCCCGGCGTCGCCGCCCACGAGGGTGATCCGCTCCCGCAACAGCGCCGCCGCGGCGTCGCGCAAGGTGGCGCCGTAGGCCCCCGCCTCGATCAGCCGGGGCAGCCGGCGGTCGGCCGGGGACAGCTGCCATCGCTCGTTCAGGACGAGGTCGGCTCCGGAGTCCGGCCCCGACTGCCGCAGGTATCCCGGAATGTCGAGCACCCGCAGCCGGTGCAGTACGCGGCTGCGGCGCAGGCTCCGGTCGTCGGCGAGGTCCAGGGTCAGGGCCGAGGTCCCGCTGGGATCGAGCCCGAGGCGTTCGAGCTGCGCGGTGGCGTCGTGGACCAGCGGCGGCGCCGGGGTGTCCGGGTGGAGCCGGCCGACCCGGTCGCCGCTGAACGTCGCCGTCAGCTCCGCCACGACGGGGTGGGCGTCCGGGGCCAGCGGGCCGCGCGCGGACCACGGCAGCCGCTGCCCGAGATCGTCCGAGACCAGCGTCCCTGCCAGGCCGTCCAGCACATCCGTACGGGACGGGGTGCGATGGCCGCGCAACCGGGCCAGGCCCTCGGTCATGGCGCGTGCCGCGATGAGATCCGCCGTGGACACCGCCTGCCCGCGCCGCCGCAGCCGCGTCACGGATTCCTCGGCCAGTCCGTCGGCGGCGGCCTGCGCTCCGCCGTCCCACAGCCGCTGGTAGTACTCCGGCGACGGCATGCCCGACTGGTAGCCGGTGAAGGCGTCCAGGCGCCGGAAGGAGTACGGCACGAGGAAACTGGACGCCACCGCGTCATCGGGCGGCCGCGGCACCTCGGGCCAGTCGTTGTCCGCCGCCTCCCGGTCACACAGGGCGCGCAGGGCGGGCTGGTGGAAGCCGCCGGTGACCACCACGACCGGCCGGTCACCGGCCTCGGCGACCGCCGCCCTGACCCATCGCGCCATGTACGCCTCGCGGGCCTCGTCGTCCTCCCCCGCACGCTGCTCCCCGCGGATCAGGTCGAAGTACGCCGACAGCCGCTCCGCAAGCCCCTTCTCCTCGCCCTCCTCGCCGCCCCGTTCCCCGTCGGCCTCGAAGAGGTGGTCCCACAGGACGTCCTCGTTGTCGATCGCGAAGGTCCTGCCGAGGTGGGCGACCGCCTCGGCACCCCAACGGTCCGCGTCGGCATAGCGGTTGCGGCGCCGCGCGAACGCCGGGTGCCAGGCGGGCAGGTCGATGAACCGCACCTCGGCGCCGCTCGCCCGGCCCTCGGTGAGCGCCACCCACTCCGGGGAGTACGCACACATCGGCGCCCAGGAATTCTGGTACCGCTCGCCGTCCCGGTAGGAGCTGAAGACCGCGATCGGCAGTTCATGGCCGAGCAGCAGCTCGTCGATCCGGTCGTTGACGTCGGCGGGCCCTTCCACCAGGACGAACGCGGGGCGCAGCGTGGCGATGGTGGAGGCCACCAACCGGGCGCAGGCCGGGCTGTGATGGCGGACCCCGACGAACGTGGCGCTCACGTGGCCGTCACCCCCTCACCGCTCCGGCAGGAGGTGCCGGGCGCGGTGCAGGGCCTGCCACTGCTCGCCCTTCTTGCGCGGCACCCGCTGCTCGAGATAGCGGCGCAGCCGGGCGAGGTCCTCGGCGTTGTCCTTCGCCGCCGTGCCCGCCAGGCACTCCACGATGTCGGCGGGCGTGCCCGCCTCGCCCCGCAGATACCAGCCGCGCAGCCCGACGGCGTGCGCGACCGACACCGCCTCGGCGGTGCTCATCACCGTCGAGAGCCGGTCCGTCGCCCCAGCGCCGTGTCCCGTCTCCCCGCCGCCGGTGCGCAGTTCGCGGAACGCGGTGACCAGCACCTCCAGTACGTCCCGGGGCGCGGGTACCGCCACCCCGGAGCGCCGCAGCAGGGTGTTGGCCTCCTGCTCGACCAGGTCGAGTTCGGTGGCCAGGTCGGCGATGGGGAACACGGTCTCGAAGTTGAAGCGGCGCTTGAGGGCGGCGCTCATCTCGTTCACGCCGCGGTCCCGGGTGTTGGCGGTCGCGATGACGTTGAATCCCTCGGCGGCGAACACCATGCCGTCGGCGCCGGTCAGTTCGGGGATGGCGAGCGCCCGCTCGGACAGCAGCGAGAGCATCGAGTCCTGGACCTCGAGCGGGCAGCGGGTGATCTCCTCGAACCGGACGATCTTGCCGTCGGTCATTCCGCGCAGCATCGGCGCGGGTACCAGGGACCGCAGGGAGGGCCCCTCGGACACCAACAGGGCATAGTTCCAGGAGTACTTGATCTGATCCTCGGTGGTGGCCGCGCCGCCCTGGACGGTGAGGGTGGACTCGCCGCTGACGGCGGCCGCGATCAGCTCCGACAGCAGCGACTTGGCCGTGCCCGGCTCGCCGACCAGCATGAGACCGCGGCTGGTCGCCAGGGTGACCAGCGCGCGGTCGACCAGGGCGGGGTCGCCCACGAACTTGCGGCTGATGCCGCGCTTGTCGTCCCCGGCGATGAACCGCCGGGCGGCATCCAGGCTGAGGGCCCAGCCGGGCGGCCGGTGACCGTCGTCGGTGTCGCGGAGCCGGGCCAGTTCGTCCGCGAACCGGACTTCGGCGGGCGGCCGCTGCGGGGTCGCGGTCGCCGCGGGCACCCTCGGCGCGGAATCGGGTGGTGGTGTCACGATGTGATGCCTCACGGTTCAGGAGGTTGGCGCGGCCGGTTCGAGGCCAGGTCGACGTGGCCAGGTCGGCGCGGTCAGGTCGGCGCGGTCAGGTCGCGGCCAGTCGTAGTGGGTTTGCGGTCAGGTCGCAGTGAGTTCGCGGTCAGGCCGCCGTCAGGCCGCAGTGAGTTCGCGGTCAGGTCGCGGTCAGGTCGATGAGGTCGGTGAGCAGTTCGCTGACGGTCACCTGGTCGAGGCCGGCGAAGCGCAGTGCGCCGCGAGCCCTCCCGCGCCGCGAGCCGGTGGCGAGGTCGCGGAGGTGGACGCTGGTGATGGTCTGCTCGGGCCGTTCATAGGGCGCCCGGACCACGATGCCGGGGTTCAGCGCGACCACCACGGCGCGGTTGCCGGGTATCTCCCGGGAGATCCACGGCTGGACACCGCCGTCCCGGGGCGCGGCCCGTTGCCAGCCCCGCTTTTCCAGGCCGAGGACCTTGCCCGTGGGCACGGTGATGTCGTGAAAGCGCTGGAGTGCCGGGCCGTCCCGCTCGTCGTCGGTCAGCTCATGGACGGGCCGGTCGAGCTGGGCGAAGGGCTGGAGGATCTCGTAATCGGCGAACACCTCCGCCCAGTTGTGCACGGCGGCCAGATGAACGGGGTGGACGATGCCGACCGTCGCCGCATCCGGCAGGGCCAGCGTCTCGTCGTCGACGTCGGCGAGGGTACGGTCCTCCGCCAGGCGGAAGTCGCGGCGGACCTCGCCGTACTCGCCGGTCCACACCACCCGCCGGGCGAGGTGCCACAGCAGCGGATGATCGGCGAAGGCCGCGCGGAATTCGGCCAGCGACCAGCGGTGCTGGCTGACCATCGCCCGCTCCATACGCCGGATCTGGTCGGCGGCGACCACCCGTACGTCCTTCTTCAGCCCCGTGAACCGCCGGTGCGCCAGCGGCCCGAGGACCTGGTCGTCGCGCACGCCGGGCCGGGGGAGGTTCTTGCGCCGCTTGCCGTCCTCGTCGGTGACGCAGGGCCGCAGCTGCTCGTCGAAGCCGGCGGTGAACCGGCGCCTGCCGTAGTCGAGGACCAGGCTGCCGTTCTGCTCCAGCCCGAAGCCGGGCACCAGCCGCTCGGCGAACTGCTCCGCGGTCAGCCCACGCTCGCCGGCAAGCCGTTCGAGGTGCTCCCAGGCCGTCTTCTTGACACTGCTGTGCTTGGTCCGTTGGGCGATCCCGCTCAGATGCATCAGCGCGACGTCGTTCCCGATGGCGGCCAGCACATCCACCCCGGCCATGGCCTTGCGGTAGTGGCCCCGCCGCGGCCAGGCGCGGATGAGATGGGTGAGCTCGCGGGCCGTCTCGTCGCCGCCGAGCCGTTCCAGCGCGGCCGGCGCCCAGGCCGGTTCCTGGGCCGACTGCCGGAACAGCGCCCAGACGAACTCGTCCAGCGACGCCGGTTCGCACAGCTCCTTGACGACGTCGATGCCCGCATACGCCTCCCCCGCCGGGCCCTCCTCACCGGGCTTGGCCAGGGCGAGCATCCGCACCAGGTGCCGGACGGCCGACACCGGCAGCGCTTGGCGGCTCCCGCGCACCAGCACCTGCGGCAGCAGATGGACATCGATCTCGTCGCCCGGGACGGGCTCCGCACCGGCCTCGCCCCCGCGCCCCCGGGGCGGGTCCACCAGCACGCCGGGCAGCGCGTCCGGCGCGGCCTCCGCCACCCATTCCCGCGCCCGCAGCGCCGTCCCGATCGCCTTGCGGTCCTGGTCGGAGAGGGTCGGTACGACGTCCTCGACGAGCGTGGGGTGGGCCTTGAGGTGTTCCCGCAGCAGCCGTCCGGCCATCCGCGCCCTACGGGACGCGCCGGTGGCCGCGCCGGCCAGCAGCCGCAGCGTCCGCACCGGGAACCGCTGCTTCGCTTCCAGTACGGCCGCATGGACGCCCGGCCGCCCGAGCCGGGAGGCGAGCGCACCGAACGCCTCGTCACCGGGCATGGCGGCCAGCGCCCCGTACACGTGGTTGAGGTCCCAGGGAACGTGCACGCGGTTCTCGTCGAGCAGCGCGACCAGCGTCGGCACCAGCGCGGGGCCGACCCCTTCGGCCACCGTCTGCGCCACCGGCGGAATCTGCAGCCAGGCCTCGCTCTGCCGCTCCCGCAGCAGCGCGAGCTGCTCCCCCGAGCCGAGCGCACACACCAGCAGGTGCGAGCGCCGCGCATAATTCGCGGTCAACGGGGTGGCCACCAACTCGTCCGCCCAGTCCCCCCGGGTCGGCACCAGGTAGGAGACCACCACCCGCTGATACTGGGTCAGGCGATGGTCCGCCAGCGCCGCGACAATCTGCTCGTGCTCCGTCTCGTCGGCGGCCGCCAGCAGCTCCCGCGTCCGGCGCGCGGCTCCCTCGATGTCCTCGAAGCCGGAGGCCGAGTTGTCATCGCCGAGGACCGTTACCCAGCCGTCGAAGGTCGGCTTCTTCTCCCGTGTCAGGACGAGGACGCGGCTGAGCTCCGCGGTCGCCACAGCGGCGAACGGCAGCCCGTGCTGCGCCGCCCAGGCATCCGTGAAGCCCTCGCACTTCTCCTCGTCCCACCCCGACATCGACCAGACGATCGCCGCGACCACGGCCGCACCCAACGGGTCCGGCTCACCGTTCAGATGGGCGCGCGCCGCGTCCGCCATCTCCTTGTCGCTCGACGCGTGCTCCAGCACCCCGTCCAGGTCGCCCCGGACCTTCGCCAGCCTGCGCCGGATGGCCCCCGCCGCACGGGTGTCGATCTCGACCGGCGGCCCGGCAATCCCCCCGCGCCGCACATGGACCCGCTCCCGCCACGCCTCGGGAACGACGAACGTCTCCGCGTCCACAGCCCCGCCCCCGACGTCGCTCCCCCGCTCCGACCGGTCCATTTCCTGCCTCCCCGTTGAACATCAACATCGTGGGAACCAAGACTAGTTGGGGGGTCTGACAACGCCCCGCGGGGGAGAGGCAGGGCCGCCGGAGCAGGGCTGACGGACGCGGGCGTACCGGTCGTGGCCGTACGGCGGCGACAGGATCGGAGGGAGGGGGCGCCCGGCGTGCGAAAACGGGGCGGTGGTGGAAACGGGGCGGTGGTGGAAACAGGGGCGAGCACGGGGCTGCCCGCGGCATGAGAAAAGGCCCGTCGGCTCGGGATCTTCCCGAAAACCGACGAACCTTATCTGTCCGTCGGGACGACAGGATTTGAACCTGCGACCCCTTGACCCCCAGTCAAGTGCGCTACCAAGCTGCGCCACGTCCCGTTTGCCCGTCCTGGCCGGGTACATCCCCGGACCGACCGTGCACGAGAACAATACCCCATGTCAGAGGGTGGGCGCCGCCATATTCCGGCGCGGCGGACCGGACGGCCGGGCGGCGCAGATGAGTACCCGTACTCATGCGCCTGCGTCACGGCGCCGCCACGCTACGCGCATGACTACTCCATCGATTCAGCGGCCGACGACCACGGCGTTCTTCGTGCAGGCGGCGATCTCGTTCGGGCTGTCACTGGCGGCGTTGACCATCGGGATCATCAGGCTGCCGGTCGGACCCTGGGAGCGCGGGTTCCTCGCACTCGGCCTGGTCTTCGTGGTGTCCTCGGCGTTCACGCTGGCCAAGTGCGTCCGTGACCGGCAGGAGGTCGAGGAGGTGACGAACCGGGTGGACAAGGCCCGGATCGACAAGATCCTCATCGAGCAGGACGTCTTCAAGTCCGGCCAGGTCTGAGGCGGGCCCGAGGCAGGCCGGAACCCGGCCCGATTCCGGCGACCGGGGTTCGCGAGGCACTGCGTCCGCGGCCCCCGGCTTGACCTCAAGGATACTTGAGGTTGCACGCTCGTCGTATGACGCACGCAACCAGCGCGACAACCGGCGCGAGCGGATTGGCTCAACTCCCCCACCTCATGGGCCTGATGACGGGCGATGAGAAACACGGCCCGGCCGCCACCTCCACGCTCGATGCCCTCTGGGTGCTCTACGACCGGGTGCTGCGGGTCTCCCCCGCCACCGTCGCGGACCCCGACCGGGACCGCTTTCTGCTCTCCAAGGGTCACGGCCCGATGGCCTACTACGCCGTGCTGGCCGCCAAGGGCTTCTTCCCCACCGACTGGCTGCCGGGCTTCGGCTCGTACGACTCGCCGCTGGGCCATCACCCCGACCGGGAGCTCGTGCCCGGCGCGGAGATCGGCAGCGGCTCGCTCGGGCACGGGCTGCCGCTGGGCGTCGGCACCGTCCTCGGACTGCGGGCCCAGGGCCGTACGGCACCGGCCGTCTGGGTGCTGACCGGCGACGCCGAGCTGGACGAGGGAAGCAACCACGAGGCACTGGCGTACGCGGGCGCCACCGGGCTGGACCGGCTGCACACCCTGGTCATCGACAATTCCTCCGCCTCGCACGCCCGGCCCGGCGGGATCGCCGCCCGCTTCGGGGCCGCCGGCTGGTCCGTGGCCACCGTCGACGGCCGCGACCACGAGGCGCTGTACGGGGCCTTCAGCGCGCCGCACCCGGGCCGCCCGCATGCGGTGGTCGCCCGCGTGGAGCCCAAGGACGCCTGACCGGTGCCCCCGGGCCCGGGCCCGGGCCCGTTCTCCTGCCTCCTCTGCTCTGCCCCCCTCCTCTGCTCTGCCCCTCTCCCCTGCCTCCTCCCCTCCCCCGCTTCATCCTTCGAAAGGGTTCAGTGATGGACACCATGCGTGAGCGTTTTGCCTCGGTCACCTCGCGGCTGCTCGACGAGGACCCGCGGCTCGCGGTCGTGCTCGCCGAGATCGGCAAGGACGGATTCGCCGATGCAGCCCGGCGGCATCCGGACCGGGTGGTGAATGTGGGCATCAGGGAGCAGCTGCTGATCGGGGTGGGCGGCGGGCTGGCGCTCACCGGCCTCCGGCCCGTCCTGCACACCTTCGCCGGCTTCCTGGTGGAGCGCCCCTTCGAGCAGGTGAAGCTGGACTTCGGCCACCAGGGCGTGGGCGGTGTGCTGGTGAGCGCCGGCGGCTCGTACGACTGGCCCAGCGGCGGCTTCACCCATATGGCGCCCGGCGATGTCGGCCTGCTCGACACCCTCGACGGCTGGACGGTGCATGTGCCCGGCCACCCGGACGAGGCGGAGACGCTGCTGCGGCACGCCGCCGCGGCCGGTGACGACAAGGTGTACGTACGACTGTCCGTGCAGGTCAACGAGGCTCCGCGGCCGGTGGACGGGGCCCGCTTCCAGACCCTTCGCGAGGGGCGCGGCGGCGTCGTGGTGGCCGTCGGGCCGATGCTGGACTCCGTCCTCGCCGCGACCGAGGGGCTGAACGTGACGGTGCTGTACGCGACGACCGTGCGGCCCTTCGACGCGGCGACGCTACGGGCCGCCACCGGGGCGGCCGACGCCGCGAAGGTGGCGATCGTGGAGCCGTATCTCGCCGGAACCTCGACCCGCTTCGTCAACGAGGCTCTGGAGGACCGCCCGCACCGGGTACTGGGGCTCGGCGTCGGCCGCCGGGAGCTGCGCCGCTACGGCCGGATCGACGAGCACCTGGCCGGGCACGGGCTCGACCCGCAGAGCCTGCGGGAGCGGATCGCCGGGTTCCTGGGGCAGTAGGGGCAAGCGGGGGCGGCAGGGGCGGAGGCCCGGTGCCGGCCGCCTCAGATGCGCTTGTCGAGCCAGGCCAGCAGATCCCCCTGGACCTCGTCCCGGTTGGTCTCGTTGAGGATCTCGTGCCGGGCGTCCGGGTATGCCTTCCAGGTCAGGTCACGGGTGCCGACGTAGCGCAGGTCCTCCAGGAGTTCATGGACCAGGGTCATCCCCTGGTGGCAGGGATCCTGGTCGCCGACGGCGATGTGGACGGGCAGCCCGCGGGGGATGCGGGCGAGGTTCGCGGGGTCGTTGATCTTGCGGATGGCCTGTACCCAGTCGAGGGCGAGGCCCGCGCAGAAGGGGAAGCCGCAGTCGTCGTCGGCCACGTAGCGGTCCACCTCGGCGGTGTCGCGGGAGAGCCATTCGTAGCCGGTGCGGTGGGGGAACGCGTCGTTGAAGGAGCTGAAGTTGCGGGGGATGAAGGGCGAGAGGTAGGTGCGGCCGTGCGCGGCGATCTCCTGGTCCAGCTCGGCGACGGCGGCCTCGATGTCCAGGCCGGGCAGCGTGCGGAAGGTGCCGGAGAGGATGAGGCCGGCGAGGTCGGCGCCGTACTCCTGGGCGTAGTCGCGGGCCAGCATCGCGCCCATGCTGTGGCCGAGCAGGACCAGGGGGACACCGGGGTGGGCGGTGGCGGCGTGGTTGCCGATGCCCTTGAGGTCGGCGACGATCGCCCGCCAGGCGTCCTCGCCGACCGCGCCGCGCCCACCGGTGGAGGGTGCGGTGGCCCCGTGGCCCCGGTGGTCGGAAGCGATGACGCCATAGCCGTGGCCGGTCAGGAAGCGGGCGAAGCGGTCGTAGCGCCCGCCGTGCTCCGCGGCACCGTGGGCGATCTGGACGAGCGCGCGCGGCCGGCCGGACTCCGGGAGCCAGGTGTACGTGGCGATGCGGGCACCGTCGGGGGCCTGGTGGAAGTCCTGCTGCAAGGCCTGCATGGCGTCGTCTCCTGACTGCCGGGGCGATGGCTGATCTCGTCGGGCCCACTCTTCCGTTCCGGACGGTGGTGCGCCAAGGGGGCGCGCGTGCGGCGGTTGACCCCGTACCCGCGCGCCGTGACACGATCAGCCGGTTCTTCCCTGGCGCCTGTGCCGCAACCCCCTTTCGCAGGAGGACCGTTGGACACCGCAGACCCTTTTGAGAACTCCCCCGGCGACCCTGTTTCCTCCGCCTCACCTCTCCTCCCTTCGCCGCTTTCCCGCCGCGGATTTCTGCAGGGCACGGCTACGGCGGCCGCCATGGCGGGGCTGGCCGGGACCGGGGCCCCCACCGCCTGGGCGCAGGACGCCGGGGCCGCCGCCACGGCCCTCTCCTTCACGGCCGCCACGAACGGCGCGGCCTGCCTCTCCCCGGCGGGCGACCGGCTGATCGCCGAGGTGCAGAACGTCCTGTGGTCGCTGCCGCGCGCGGGCGGCGACGCGGTGGCACTGACACCGCCCGATCTGGAGCCCACCCGCCCGGTGTACTCCCCCGACGGCCGCCGGATCGCCGTCTGCGCCTACCGGGGCGGCGGCTTCCATCTGTGGACGCTGCACTCCGACGGCACCGGCCTGACGCAGCTGACCGACGGCCCCTGGGACGACCGCGGCCCCGCCTGGTCCCCCGACGGGACCCGGATCGCGTTCGCCTCGGAGCGCGGTGGCGACCCGCTGGCGGGCGGCCCGTACCGGATCTGGGTGCTGGAGGTGGCGACGAAACGGCTGACGCGGGTGACCGGGCTGCCCGGTCAGGACGGGCCCCACCAGGACGGCGCCTGGGAGGACTTCGACCCCTGCTGGTCCGCGGACGGTTCCCGGATCGCCTTCGTCCGGGGCAAGGTCACCGGCGTGGCACTGGCCTCCCGTACGGTGGCGTCGGTGCCCGCCGACGGCGGCGGTGCGGTGCGCACCGAGCACACCGAGACGGCCGCCGCCCAGGTGATGGTGCCCGCGCTGTCCCCCATCGGGCGGCTGGCGTATCTGCGGACCACCGACTATCCGGGCCCGACCTGCACCCTGGTGGTGGACGGCGTGCGGGTCGAGATCGACGGGGATGTGGAGCCGGTGCCGCCGCGGTGGGTGTCGCGGGACACCTTGCTTCTGACGGTCGACGGCCAGTTCCGGATCGTCCCGGTGGATGCTCCGCAGCGGGCCGAAACCATCCCGTTCCGCGCGAGGCTTCCGCTGGACCGCCCGCGCTACCGCGTCAAGGACTACGGATTCGAGCGGGCCCAGGCGGGGCCGGTGCGCGGGGTGCATCTGCCCGCACTGTCCCCCGACGGCCGCCGGGTCGCCTTTGCCGCGCTGAACTCCCTCTGGATCGCGCCCACTTCGGGTGGCGGCACTCCGCGCCGGATCGTCCGGGCCGCGGCCACCCGCTACGTCCTCGCGCCGAGCTGGTCGCGCGACGGCCGTGCGCTGCTCTATGCGGACGACCGGGACGGGCTGTTCGCGGTGCGCCGCCACGAGCTCGCCACCGGCAGGGAGACGGTGCTGGCCACAGGAGGCCGGGTACTGCCGGCGCTGTCGCCGGACGGCGGGCGGCTGGCCGCGCTCGACATGTCGGGGAATCTTGTCGTGCGGACCCTGGCGGACGGTACGGAGAAAGTCCTGGCCACCCCTCTGGGCGGGGGCGGGCTGCCGGGCCGTCCCAGCTGGTCGCCCGACGGCCGCCATCTGGCGTACTGCGACCGCAATCGCCTCAACCGCCGTTTCCGCGAGGGCTACAACGTCATCCGGATCCTCGACACCGACACCGGGAAGAGCCGGCTGTACGCGCTCGCCGAGCATGTCTCGATCGCCGACCGCTACGACTCGGGCCCCGTCTGGTCCCCCGACGGGCGGTGGATGGCGGTGGTCGCCGAATCCGCGCTGTGGGTGCTGCCGGTACGGGCCGACGGCACACCGGACGGTGCGCCGCGGCAGCTGACCGAGGAGAGTGCCGACCATCCGTCGTGGTCCGGGGACTCGGGCACCCTCCTCTATCTCTCGGCCGGGAAGCTGCGGCTGATCGGAGTGGACGGGGGCCCGCCGCGGACCGTACCGCTGTCGCTGGAGCACCGCGGGGCGCGCGCCCGGGACACCGTCGTCCACGCGGGACGGTTCTGGGACGGCACCGGGGACGAGGTCCGCGAGGACGTCGATGTGGTCGTACGGGACGGGCGGATCACGGCGGTGGAACCGCACCGGCCGGCCCGGCGCGGTACGGCGCGCACCGTGGACGCCTCCGGGCAGACCGTGCTGCCCGGTCTGTGGGATGCGCACACCCACCCGTGGCAGACCACGTACGGCGGGCGGCAGACGGCGCTGCAGCTGGCTTACGGGATCACCACGGCGGTCTCCTGCGGCGGCTTCTCCTACGAGCAGGCCCGCATCCGGGAGGCCGTGGCAGCCGGAGTGCTCGCCGGGCCGCGGCTGCTGACCTGCGGGGAGCTGCTGGACGGCGGGCGGGTCGCGTACAGCATGGGGCGGGCGCACCGGACCCGCGCAGGGCTGCGGCGTTCGCTGGACCGGGGGGCGGCCCTGGACTGGGACTTCGTCAAGACGTATGTCCGGGCGCCGGGCTGGGTGATGGCGGAGGCCGCGCGCTTTGCGCATCAGCGGCTGGGGGTGCGCGCGGGCAGCCATCTGCTGACCCCGGGCATACAGCTGGGCCAGGACCTGACGACGCATCTGCAGGCCACCCAGCGACTGGAGTTCGGCCACGCCGTCTCGGGTTCGGCGCACTCCTACCAGGACGTCGAGGAGGTCTACGCGGCCACCGACTTCCACCTCCTGGCGACCCCGTTCTCGGCGGCCGCGCTGCTCGGCGACGATCCGTCGCTGGCGGACGACGACCGGGTGGGCAGGCTGATGCCGCCCTGGGACACCGCCTTTGTGCGGGAGAACGCCGGGCACCGGCCCACGCCGGCCCAGCTGGCCGACATCGGGACCGAAGTCGGCCTCTACCGGCGGGTGTTGGACGGGGGTGGGCTGGTGGCGCTGGGCACCGATCAGCCCCTCTCGCCCGTCGGGCTGTCCCTGCATCTGTGTCTGCGGGCGCTGCACCGGGGCGGCCTCAGCGTGAGCCGGACGCTGCGGACCGCGACCGCGCTGCCGGCCAAGGTGTTCGGCGCGGAGCGGGACCTGGGGACGCTGGAGGTCGGCAAGCTCGGCGACATGACGCTGGTGGACGGCGATCCGTTCCGCGATTTCGCCGAACTGGTGCGGATCTCGGCGGTGCTGCGCGGCGGACGGGTCTTCGCGCGGCGGGAGCTGGTGGATTCCTTCCCGGCGCCCGCCCCGTCCACGGCGCCCGCCGAACGGTCGGTGCGGGCGGCCGTCGACTGGCTGGAGGTGGGCCGGCAGCAGCGTCGCGAGTCCTGCTGCGACGCCGGGCACTGAGCGGCCCGGACGCGGCGGGGAGGCGTGGGGTGGCGCGGTTCCGGGACGGCCCGGGACCGCGCCACGGCCGTTCTCGGTGAGGGGGCTCGGGAGGGGTTGTGCGCAGTCACTTTGCGCTTCAACTCTTCGCTTGAATCCCATCAGTTGATGTTTTGCACGGCGCGCAGTAGGTATGCCAACGGGTATTGCACATGGTAATCGACAGATCACGATCCGAAGCGACGAGGTAGACGGCATCGCCAGTGCCGTCCCGAGGCGGGGTGCGACCAGCGCGGGAAGGATCCCGGAGGAGGGGCTCGTCTTGCATCGCTATTTCACCGACCAGCGACATGAAGCGCTCCGGCAGCAGGTGCGGGGCTTCGCCGAGTGCGAGGTCCGCCCCCGGATTGCCGAGATGGAGGCGAGCCGTTCCGTTTGCCACGACCTGTCACGCCTGATCGCCCGTCAGGGGTGGATCGGCGCGACCGTACACCGCGCGTACGGCGGGATGGGCGCCGGGCATGTGGCCAAGACCATCATCATCGAGGAGCTTTCGCGGGTGAGTGCCGCCATGGGTGCCATGGTGCAGGCGTCCCAGCTGGGCGTCGCGAAGATCGTCCATTTCGGCAACGAGGAACAGAAGAAGACCTGGCTGCCGGCCATCGCATCCGGCGACTGCCTGCCGACCATAGCCGTGACCGAACCGCAGTCCGGCGGCCATGTCCTGGGCATGGAGAGCACCGCGGTCCGCGACGGCGACCACTATCTCCTCAACGGCCGCAAGATCTACGTCGGCAACAGCCATGTCGGCGATCTGCACGGCGTGGTCGTCCGCACCGGCGAGGGCTCCAAGGGCCTGTCCGCATTCCTCGTCGAGTCCGACACCCCCGGGTTCCGGGTCGGGGAGCAGCAGCCCGCGATGGGCCTGCACGGCTTCAGCTTCGGCGAGCTGTTCCTCGACAACTGCCGGGTCCCGGCGGCCAATCTGCTGGGCCGCGAGGGCGACGGACTGTCCGTCGCCTACTCCTCCAGCGTGCTGTACGGTCGGCCCAACCTGACCGCCGTGTCCCTGGGCATCCATCAGGCGGTACTGGACGAGACCTCGCAGTTCTGCACCGAGCGGCAGCGCTACGGCAAGCCGCTGGCCGAGCTGGGCAACATCAAGCTCAAGCTGGGGCGTATCCAGTCCCGGCTGCTGCTGGCCCGGCTGTCCGCGTATCACGCCGTGGATCTGCTGGACCAGGGGCTGCCCTGTGACGCGGAGCTGATGAACGCCAAGCTGGTCAATGTCGAATCGGCGCTGGAGTCGGCGCGGGACGCGATGGACATCCATGCCGGGTGCGGGCTGTTCACCGACCGGCCGGTGGAGCGGTTCCTGCGGGACGCGCACCATATCTTCGCGCCGGCCGGGACCTCCGACGTCCAGCTGCTACGGCTGGGCGAACTGGCCCTGGGCCAGGTGAAGGGCGAGTGGTCGAGCCGGCTGGCGGAGCTGCTGCGGCTGGAGCCGGCCGAGCGGCCGGAGGAGGACGCGCCGGCCACGGTGCCGGGCCAGCGCAGGGACCCGGGGCACGGTTACGCCTGGTGCGCACCGCAGAGATGAACATCCGGGCCGCGGCTGTCGGGTCACCGGCACCGATGCCGCGGCCCGCCGCCCCGCCGCCCGTTCAGGACTCGTCGGACTGCTGCCGCTGCTGCTGCTGTTGCTCCATCTGATGGATTTGCCCGACGAGCTCCGCGGCCAGCGACTTGATGGTCGCCAGCCCCTCCCGCCCCCACGGGCGCGGTTCGAGGTCCACCACGCAGACGGTGCCCAGCGTCATCCCCGTACGGTCGATCAGCGGCGCGCCCATGTAGGAGCGGATGCCGATCTCGTCCACGACGGGGTTGCCCGCGAACCGCGGATAGTCGCAGACGTCCTCCAGGACCAGGGCCTTGCGACGGACCACGACATGCGGGCAGTAGCCGTGGTCACGGTCCATCACCCGGCCCGGCCGGCCGCTGGGCGGCGCCGGTCCCAGCTCGACGGCCCGGTCGAGGTCGGGGGCGTAGAGCCCGGCGAAGTACTGCCGCTTCTCGTCGATGAAGTTGACCATGGCGTACGGCGTCCTGGTCGTACCGGCCAGTTTGCGCGCGAAGTCGTCGAACGCGGGCAACGGGGAGCTGCCGATGCCCAGTTCGCGCAGCCGGGCGACGCGCGCCGGGGCCTCGTTGTCCTCGGGAGTGAGCAGCAGCCGTCGCGTCGGGTCGTAGGAGACGTACGGGACACGGGAGACGGGATGCTTCATGGCAGCTCCGGGGTGGCGGCTAGGGCGGGGGTGAGCAGATGCTCGACGAGCGAGACCAGGATGTTGGTGGCCGAACTGCACTGGCGGGCGTCGCAGAGCACGACCGGGATCCGTGCCGAGAGGTCTATGGCGGCGCGGACCTCGTCCGGTTCGTAGTGATAGGAACCGTCGAACTCGTTGACGGCGACGATGAACTGGATACCGCGCCGCTCGAAGAAGTCGACCGCGGCGAAGCACTGGTCCAGGCGACGGGTGTCGGCGAGGATGACCGCGCCGAGCGCGCCGTTGGACAGTTCGTCCCACATGAACCAGAAGCGCTGCTGGCCCGGCGTGCCGAAGAGGTAGAGGACATGCTCGGAACTCAGGGTGATCCGGCCGAAGTCCATGGCGACGGTGGTGGTGTTCTTGTCCTCGATGCCCTCCAGATCGTCGGTGCCGATGCCGATCTGGGTGAGCAGTTCCTCCGTACTGAGCGGTTCGATCTCACTCACCGCTCCGACGAAGGTCGTCTTGCCGACCCCGAATCCACCCGCCACCAGGATCTTGAGCGCGGTCGGGAACACATCGGGCCCAGGGTCCCCGGAGGTCGGGGGGTCACAGTCGTTTGCGAAGTCCATTCAGCACCGCCTCCAGCAGGGCTCGGTCGGTACGGGACGCGGGCCCCGCCGAAACGGCGGCGGGGGCCCGCGCGGTGAGCGCCCCGCAGTCGACGAGGTCGGCGAGGAGCACCTTGGTGACCACGGCGGGCAGGCGTATGTGGGCGGCGATCTCGGCGACCGAGACCGGTCCGCCGCACAGCCCCAGCACCTGGGTGTAGTCCGGCCCCTGGCAGGCATCGGGCCGCCGTCCGGTGGCCATCACCATCGTCAGCAGGTCGAAGTGCGCAGTGGGGCGGGTCCGGCCGTTGCTGATGGTGTACGGCCGGACGAGCCGGCCCGCGGCGTCGTCGTACCACGCCGGCTCCTGGCCGCCTTGCCGCATCCGGCGGCGCAGCGACATGGTCAGCGACCGCCGGCGGGCGTCTGGTGGCGGGCCGGGGTGGACAGGTAGGGCCGCACGCTCTTGACCAGCATCCCCATCTCGTACGACAGCACCCCGACATCGGCGTCGCGGCCGGCGAGGACGGCCAGGCAGGCACCCGATCCGGCGGCGGAGACGAACAGGAAGCTGGACTCCAGCTCGACGGCGACCTGCAGGACCTTGTCGCCCGGGGCGAAGCGCGCTCCGGTGCTGCGGGCGAGGGAGTAGAGGCCGGAAGCCAGGGCCGCCATGTGGTCGGCGCTGTCCGGGTCGAAGCCATGGGCGGCCTTCACCAGGCCGTCGGAGGACAGCAGGAGCGCGCTGCCGGTGTGCGGGACGCGCTGCACGAGTCCGGTCAGCAGCCAGGCGAGTTCCCCCTGCTGCTGGGCCTCAAGCTGCGGATGCGGCTGCGTGTGGACATCACTCACCATGGTTGTGGTCGTCTCCTCGTGGGCGGGCCGTCGGGGCCTCGTGGTCACGGTCTGCAGGCGGCTCGGTGTCGCCGGGGCCACTGGTGTCGCCGCCCTGGCCTGTGGTGTTGCGATTGCGGTAGGCGGCAAGACCGGCCGCGTAGGTGTCGTCGCCGAGGCTGAAGCCGCGCTGGAAGGTGGCCATCAGGGTCGGGTCGTGTTCCCGTTCGGGGCCCGTGCCGGCAGTCGGGAGAATCGGGTCGCCGCGGAGTTCGGGGACCAGGTGCGTCTGCTTGGTCCGGCGCGGCAGCCGGGGGCGGGCGCCGTTGTCCATGTCCGCGGGCGGGGCGGGTGGCAGCTGGACGGGGCCGGGGGCGGCGTCGGGGCGGGCGTGCGCGGGGCCGGTGGGGGCCACAGGGCCGGTGGGGGGCATCGCCGAGCGGTCGTCGTCGTAGCCCCGCTGCGGGGGTTCCAGGGCGAGGTCGCGGGCGGGGCCGGAGGCGAGGCTCTTGTGGCCCGGGGCGGGCCGGTCGCTGTCGTATGCGTCGTGGTAGGCGTAGCGGTCGTCCCGCTCACGCGACAGGGTGGTGTCCGGCGCGCCGTTGGCGGCCGCGCCCTTCCCGGCCTGGTCGTCCGGCTTGGCGGGCTCGTCACCGAGCAGTTCCTGGGGCACGATCAGCACCGCCTGCACGCCGCCGTAGATGTTGCTCTGGAGCTGGACGACGATGCCGTGCCGCCGGGCGAGCGAGGCGACGACGAAGAGGCCGATCCGGCCGTCGCTCAACAGCTCGGCGACATCGACATTGTCGGGGTCGGCCAGCAGCGCGTTCATCTGCGTCTGCTCGTCCAGGTCCATGCCCAGGCCCCGGTCCTCGACCTCGACCGCGAGACCGGCCGTGACCAGTTGGGCGCGCAGCAGGATCGGGGTCTGGGGGGCGGAGTAGACGGAGGCGTTCTCGACGAGTTCGGCGAGGAGGTGGACGACGTCGGCGACGGCGTGCCCCTGCAGATGGCCCTCGATCGGCGGGACGAGCTTGACCCGGGGGTACTGCTCGACCTCGGCGATGGCGGACCGCAGTACCTCGATCATGGAGATCGGGCGGGTCCACTGGCGGCGCGAGATGGCACCGCCGAGGACGGCGAGGTTCTCTGCGTGCCGTCGGGTGCGCGTGGCCAGGTGGTCGACGTGGAAGATCCCCTTGAGCAGATCGGGGTCCTCGACCTGGTGCTCCAGCTCGTCCAGCAGCAGGATCTCGCGGTGGACGAGGGACTGCAGGCGCCGGGCGAGGTTCACGAACACCTCGACCTTCTGCTCGCTGCCGGTGGCGTTGCTGCGGGCGATGGCGACGGCGTCGACGACGGCGGCCTCGGCGGCCCGTCCGGCGGCGGTCACTTCATGGGCGAGCAGGTCGAGGGTGTCGCCGGTGGACACGGGGATGGGGGCGGGCTCGGGCTCGCGGTGGTGCAGGCGTTCGCCCTGCCGTACCCGGTCCAGCAGGCCGTAGAGGTCGGACTGGCTGCGGGCGCAGACCTCGCGGAGGCGGGCGTAGCGCAGGACGGCGGCGCGGGCCTCGGAGTTGGCGGTGGCGGCCGCGGTGAGCACGATGACGCAGACCAGGACCAGACCGCCGGCCAGCACCGGCCATTCGCGGCCGGTGAGGTGGGCGCCGCCGGCCTGGACGGCGAAGGCGGCGACGCCGGTACAGGTGACGGCGACGAGCAGGCAGGGCACCGCGACGAGCCGGACCAGGCGGGACCGTATCGCCGAATCGGCGGCCGACTCGGGGAACGCGGCCCGGCCGTGCCGTCCGCCCTCGCGCTCCCGCCGTCGCCCGGGCATGGGTACGGGGACGCTCCCCGGGGAACGCTGGTCCCCAGGGGAACTCTGAACCTCTGGGGACCTCTGAACCTCCGGGAACGTCTGGGTCCCCTGGGGGAATGCGGTAGGCATCGGCGCCCTCCGGATCGGCCGTTGGCAGTTCGCGGAGCATGCACGCTAGTTGTTGCCGGGGTGGGGTTCGGACCCACTTCGAGGTTTCGCTACCCCTCGCTACCTCCTTAAGAGGCGCCGCACGGACGACAGTGCGATTCGATGCGAACTTGCGTTCACGCAGAGGGAGTTGAGGCCTCTTCGACGGCGCTCGGCGGTGCGACGCGCGCCGGGGGCCAGGCCGGCCAGCCCTGCACGGGCGGTACGGCGACCGCCCGCCACCACGGCTCCACGACCGGCTCCTCGGCGGGCTCGAACGGCTTGCCCGGCGGCGGCGCGGCCACCTTGGCGCCGGCCCGGCGCGCCGCGGCCACCGTACGCTCGACGGGCTCGGACCACGGATGCGGCGCGAGGTTGAACGTCCCCCAGTGGATCGGCAGCAGGACACCTTCGGGGGTGCCGCCGGAGAGGTCGGCGTGGGCGCTCAGCCCCTCCTCCGGGGTCATGTGGATGTCCGGCCAGAAGTCCGAGTACGCGCCGATCTGGATCATCGTCGCGTCGAACGGGCCGTGTGCCGCGCCGATTTCGGCGAAGCCGGAGAAATAGCCGGTGTCGCCGCTGTGGTATATGCGGTGCTCGGGTCCGGCCACCACCCAGGAGGCCCACAGGGTGTGCTGGAGGCCGCGCATCCCGCGGCCGCAGAAGTGCTGGGCGGGGGTGGCGGTCAGGGTCAGCCCGCCGACCTGGGTGGACTCGTGCCAGTCCAGCTCGGTGATCCGCGCCGCGGGTACGCCCCAGAATTCCAGGTCGGCGCCGATGCCGAGCGGCACGACGAAAGCCGCGCCGGAGTCCCGCAGGGCCCGGACCGTGGGCATGTCGAGGTGGTCGTAGTGGTCGTGCGAGATGACGATGACGTCGACGGGGGCGAGCGCGGCCAGCTCGACCGGCACCGGGTGCAGCCGTCTGGGCCCGATCCAGGTGAACGGCGAACAGCGCTCGCCCCAGACCGGGTCGAAGAGCACCCGCTGCCCGTCAATTTCGGCGAGCGCACTCGAATGCCCCATCCAGGTGATCCGCAGCCCGGATGCGGGCGCCCGGCCCCAGTCCGCGTCCGTCGGGCGATGCACCGGAATCCGGCCGATCGGCGCCCTGCGCACCCGGCCCTCGCGGCTCAGCTGCGTACGGGCCATCGGCAGCGCGGATCCCCGCAGCAGCTGCCGGGTCGGGAGGGGATTGCGGAACTGGCCGTCCCGGAACTGCGGCGATCTGCGTATCCGGGCCAGCCGCTCGCCGGTGGGCTCGGCGCCGAAGCCTGCGGGGCGCAGGGCACGCAGTGGCGTACGGCGGGGTCGGGAACCGGTCACGGCACCTCCATGGTCGGGGCGGTCGCGGAGTGAACGGATCACGCGACAGGCAAGTTCCGGCACGCCGTCCCACGCGGCGTCGGCTTGCGCGGCCGCAGCCTGGCGGCCGGACGTCATCGTCACCTTCTGGACTCGAACCGCGCGGGGGGCCGGGAAATTCCCGAGGGGACGGTGTGAGCCGGCCGGCCCGGTGGACGGCGGCTGACGTGCGGCGCCGCCGTCCCGGTCGCAGGCTGGGGGTATGGCTGTACATCCGCCCGTCATCGTGCATCCGCCGTCCCCCGGCGGCGGGCGGCAGGTGACCATCGGGGGCGAGAGCGTCGGCCGTGCCTACAGCAGCGTGGATGTCCTGGAATTCCTGCGCCGGGCCGGCCTGGACACGGACATGGTGTCGCTCGACGACCGCGAGGTGATCGAGTGGCAGGGCGGCGATCACGACATCTGGTCGTGACGCCGTGCCGTGCCGCGGGGGCCGTTGGGGTGAGGGAACGGCCGCGCGGCCGCCGTACGGGTGTCGTCGACCGGGGTCGCGGCGTTGGTGTTCCGTGACCGTCCCCCATGCCCGGCTGTGGTTTCTGCCGACCAGTCTCGCGGTGCTGATGGCAGAGGTGTGCGCGGACGGGCAGGCCGCTCCCCCGTGGGCCGTACCGCCACCGTCCCCGGCCCGGCCGTACGCCGACGGCCGGCCGTACGCCGAGGCCGACCGGGGCCCGGCGGCGCCCGCGGACCGGCCCTGACGGTGCGTCGGGGACCCGTATGACGGTGCGTCGGAAGCCACCCGATGCACTGAATGCCGTACCGAACGCAGTCATCGGGTTACCCCATGTGGCGAGCGGCCGCGCGCGCCCATAGCTTCGCCTCATGGCGATGCAACAGATCAAGTACATGACGTGCCTGGCCGCGGCCGCCCTCGGCGGCCTCGGTACGGCCCCGCCGGCCGAGGCCGGGGACCGGCACGTCGTCCACCCGGGTGAGTCGATCCAGGCGGCGGTGGACGCGGCGGGGCCCGGCGACACCGTCTTCGTCGCGGCCGGCAGCTACCGGGAGAGCGTCCTGATCAAGGAGCCGCGGGTGACGCTGCGCGGAGCGGGCCGGCGCACCGTGATCAGGCCGCCGACCTCACGGGCGGAGAACGCCTGCGGGCACGACGGCAACGGCATCTGTGTCATCGGCAGCCCGGGACACCGCCTGCCGGGCGTCACCATCCGTTCCCTGACCGTCTCGGGTTTCAAGAAGAACGGCATCTGGGCCACCGGGACCAGCCGGCTGCGGGTGCGCGATGTCGACGCGCGGAACAATGGCCAGTGGGGCATCGCCCTGCAGAAGTCCGTCCGCAGCTCCATCGGGGACAACACCGCCCGCGGCAACGGCGACGCGGGCATCTTTCTCGCGAACACGGTCGACGAGGAGGGCGGTGCCACGGACACCCACGGCACCGCGATCAGCGGGAACCGCCTGGTGGGGAACCGGATCGGCATCACGGTGCGGCGGACCAGAAACCTGCGGGTCGACGGCAACGCGGTCACCGGCAACTGCGCCGGGGTGTTCGTCGTGGGCGACGAGTCGCGGCCCCGGGCGGGCGATCTGTCGGTGAACGGCAACGACGTGTCGCACAACAACAAGCACTGCCCCGCCACCAAGCGCCTGCCGTTCCTCCAGGGCATCGGCATCGTCCTCACCGGCGCCGAGGAGACCCGCGTACAAGCGAACCGGGTCAACGACAACGTCGGCAAGTCCCCGCTCTCCGGGGGGATCGTCCTGTTCCCCAGCTTTGCGAAGGCCCCCAACGAACGCAATGTCATCAGCGGCAATGTCGCACTGCGCAACCAGCCGGCCGACCTGGCCAACCGGGACCGGGACGGTTCCGGGAACGGATTCGCCGGCAATGAGTGCCGGATCTCGGAGCCCGCGGACCTGTGCCGGCAGGCGCGTGCCGTCCTTCGGGCGCGGTTCTTCAGCGGCAGCACCTCCGGAGTACCGAGCAGCAGAATCGAGGCGGAATGACCACCGTAAGTCCCACGCCCCAGCCGGCCATGCGGCTGCGGGAACTCGTCTTCGGAGCCGCGTGCGCGGCGTCCGTCCGCGCGGCGGTACGGCTCGGCGTGGCGGATGCGCTGGGGGACGCACCCGCCACCGCGGAGGAGCTGGCCGCCGCGGTGCACACCGAGGCGCGCCCGCTGCAACGGCTGCTGCGCGCCCTGTCCTGCTACGGGATCTTCGAGGAGACCGACGACGGGAGGTTCGCGCACACCGAGATGTCCCGGCTGCTGCGCGAGGACACCCCCAACAGCCTGCGGTACATCTCCCTGTGGTGCACGGAACCCTGGACCTGGGAGGCCTGGCCGCGGCTCGACGAAGCGGTACGGTCCGGCCGGAGCGTCTTCGACGACCTGTACGGCAAGGGGTTCTTCGACTATCTGCACCAGGACGCACGGGACTCGGCGCAGGTCTTCGACCGGGCCATGACCACCTCCAGCAGGCAGTCCGCGCAGGACGTCGCGGAACTCCTCGATCTGACCGGGGTGTCCTCGGTGGCGGACATCGGCGGCGGTCAGGGGCATGTGCTGGCCAGCCTGCTGGAGAAGCACCCGGATCTCGAAGGCACGCTGCTCGACCTGCCGCACGTCGTGGCGGACGCGGACCGGCGACTGCGGGACGGCGGGCCGCTCGCCTCCCGCGCCACGATCGTGCCCGGCGACTGCCGTAGCGAGATCCCGGTCCAGGCCGATCTCTACATCATCAAGAACATCCTGGAATGGGACGACGAAAGCACCCGGCTGACCCTGGGCAATGTCCTGGAGGTCGCCCGGCCGGGCGCGCGGGTCGTGATCATCGAGAACCTCGTCGACGACAGTCCGTCGATGAAGTTCACCACCTCCATGGACCTGCTGCTGCTCCTCAACGTCGGCGGGGCCAAGCACTCCAAGGAGAGCCTGGTCAGCCGGATGTCCGAAGCCGGGCTGCTGGTCCACGACATCATGCCGGTCAATGCGTATCTGCACGCCTTCGAGTGCAGTGTGCCGGGCTGAACCCGGCCTGTGCTGAGCCGGGCCCGGGTGAGCGGGGCCCACGCTTGTGCCCGCGATCGACGCCGATCGCGGGCACCGGACTGCCGCCCCCGGCCTCCCGTCAGCCGGCGGTGTCGCGCTCCCAGCAGTAGAACCGGCGGGCCATCGCATCCTTCGGGCTGCGCCAGGTCTGCGGGTCGTACGCGCTGACGTAGGCGGACAGCTTGTCGCTGACGGAGCGGAACTCGGGGTGGTCCGTCAGCTTGGCGATCTCGGGTCCCGGCGGCTTCTCGGACTCGATGAGGTGCAGATACACCTCACCGAACTGGAACAGGCTCCGCCGGGAGACGCCGATCAGATGCGGCAGTTCCGTGCGGTCGGAGGCCTCGAAGACCTCGGCGATCTTCGGCGCCGACTCCGGGGCCATCCGGGCGACGATCAGGGCATGGTGCATCGGTGAGGTCCCTTCGGTTGGGGACGGGCCGGGGCGGTGGGGGCCGCCCGGGTCAGTTGGGGCCGGCCGAGTCCCGCACGGCGCGCGCCTCGATCTTGTCCCGGATGAGCTCCAGCTGGATCTTGGAGTTGCGGTTGATGTGCTCGGTCATGCCCTTGTCGTCGACCGGCGCCTCGGGCTTCATCGCGAAGTCCTGCGTCCAGTACATCCCTGTACCGCCGGGCAGTTTGCGGTACGACCAGTGGATGTCCATGTGCTGGAAGGGGCCGGTCTCCACGCGGCGGGCGCGGACGGTGAGCCCCTTGCGGTCGGTCACCCGCTCCGAGACCCAGCTCCAGACGGTGTCGTTGTCGTCGGGGTGCATGGTCAGCCGGAAGGTCGTCTTGTTGCCTTCGCGGGAGAGCACGTCGACGGCGGCGTACTCGCTGAACAGCTGGGGCCAGTTCTCGAGGTCGTTGGTGACGTCCCAGACGAGGTCGAGGGGGGCCGCGATCTTGATGTCGTTCTCGGTGTGGCCGGACATGTCAGGCTCCTGTCGTAGGCACGGTGTTGACGAGGTCGAGGAAGTCGTGCGGCGTCTTGCTGCGCTCGGCGTCGTTGGGCAGCGGCCGGCCGAGCCGGTTCTCCAGCTCGCCGACGATGCCGAGCAGGCCGAGCGAGTCCAGGCCGAATTCGGCGAAGGTCACACCGGGCCGGCCCGCCAAGTCCTTCGGGTCGACGGTGAGGCCGGCGGCCGATTTCATCAGCGAGGCCAGCTCGTCGAAGGTCAGTTCAGCGGTCATGACGGGTTTCTCCTTCTCACGAGGGGGACTCGGGGGATCCCTGACGCAGCACCAGTGCCGCGTTCGAGCCCATGAGTCCCCGGCTCAGCACCAACGCCGTCCGCAGCTCGGCCGGGCGGGCCGAGACGATGACCAGGTCGAGGTCGTGGCTCACCTCGAAGACGTTGGGGGTGGGTGGCACGACGCCGTGCTCCATCGAAAGCACCGCGGCGGCCGCGTCCAGGACGGGGGCGCCGCAGTACGCCCGGCCGGTGCCGGTCTTGGGTGCGGTCACGGGTACCGACGTGGCGTGGCGGCCCAGCGCGTCCGCGATCGCGAGCGCCTCGGCGCGGTCGGCCGCCGGCACGCCGAAGGCGTCCGCGAAGACCACGTCGATCTCTTCCGGGGCGCACCGCGCGTCCTCCAGCGCGCCGGTGATCGCATGGGCCAGCCCCTCACGGGACTCCTCCCAGCGCCCCGCCCCCGTGAAGGTCGCGGCGTGCCCGGCCACCACGGCGCGGACCTGCGCCCCGCGCTCGAGGGCGGCCGCCTCCTCCTCGACCACCAGCATCGCTCCGCCCTCGGCGGGGACGAAGCCGCAGGCGGCGTCGGTGAAGGGGCGGTAGGCGCGGTAGGGGTCCTCGACCTTGCTGAGGTCGTCGTACCCGAGCTGACAGACGACCGAGTACGGGGCGAGCGGCGCCTCGGCGGCGCCGACGACGACGGCATCGGTGCCGCGCTGGATGGTCCTTCCCGCATGGGCGAGCGCGTCCAGACCGCCGGCCTCGTCGCTGGCCACCACTCCGCAGGGCCCCTTGAAGCCGCCGCGGATGGAGATCTGGCCGGTGCTGGCCGCGTAGAACCAGGCGATGGACTGATACGGCCCGACGTGCTTGGAGCCCTGGCCCCACAGGTGCTGCAGTTCGCGCTGGCCGAACTCGCCGCCGCCGGAGCCCGCGGCAGTCACGACGCCCACCGCGAACGGTGAGTCGTTGTAGTCGGCGCGGCCCAGCCGGGCGTCGTCCAGCGCAAGGTTGGCGGCGGCCATGGCGAAGTGCGTGAACCGGTCGGTCTGCACCAGGTAGCGCTCTTCGATGAGCACCGCCGGGTCGAAGTCGCGGACCTCGCCCGCGACCTTGAGCGGCAGGTTCTCGCACCCTTCCCGGGTGACCAGGTCGAGGACGCTCATGCCCTCTCTGGTCGCCTTCCAGAAGGCCTCGGTGCTCACCCCGTTGGGGGCGATGACGCCGATACCCGTGACGACAGACCGTCGTGGTTGACGTTGGGGCAGCTGTTGCAGGGAGCTCATCAGGCCCTCCCACCCTGTCTGGTCAGCACCACCGCGGACTGGAAGCCGCCGAACCCGCTGCCGACCGAGAGCACGGACCGCAGCGGCAGCTCGCGCGCCGTCTTCGGCACATAGTCGAGGTCACACTCCGGGTCCGGGGTCTCGTAGTTGGCCGTCGGTGGTACGACCTGGTGGGCCAGGGCCAGCACACACGCGACGATCTCGATCGCCCCGATCGCGCCGAGCGAGTGGCCCACCATGGATTTGATGGAGCTCATGGGCACGTGGTACGCGTGCTCACCCAGCGATTTCTTGACCGCGGCGGTCTCATGACGGTCGTTCTGCTGGGTGCCCGAGCCATGTGCGTTGACATAGTCGATCTGGGAGCTGTCGACCTTCGCGTGGGCGAGTGCGCGGTTGATCGCCTCGGCCATCTCCAGGCCCTCCTGGGTGAGCCCGGTCATGTGGTACGCGTTGCCGAACGTGGCGTAGCCCCGTATCTCGCAGTGCACGGTGGCACCGCGGGCGCGGGCGTGTTCCAGCTCCTCCAGGACGAGGACCGCGCCGCCCTCGCCCATGACGAATCCGTCGCGGTTGGCGTCGAACGGCCGTGAGGCGTGCGCGGGGTCGCCGTTGTTGGCGGAGGTCGCCTTGATCGCGTCGAAGCAGGCCACCGTGATCGGGGAGATCGGCGAGTCCGACGCGCCCGCGACGCACACGTCCAGCCGGCCCTCCTCGATGGAGTGGAAGGCGTAGCCGATGGCGTCGAGGCCGGAGGTACAGCCCGTGGAGACGGTCTGTACCGGGCCGTGGGCGCCGATCTGTTCCGCCACCGCGGAGGCGAGCGAACTGGGGGAGAACGCCCGCTGCAGGTGTCGGCCGGCCGGCCGGTGGTCCACGTCCCACTTCTGCCCGACACCGCTCACGGCGACGTAGTCGTGCTCCAGGCGTGTGGTGCCGCCGACCGCGGTGCCCAGCGAGACCCCCATGCGCCAGCTGTTCTCGGTCCCGGTGTCCAGGCCCGCGTTCCGTACGGCTTCCCTGGCGGCGACCATCGCGAACTGGATGTACCGGTCCTGCGCGGCCACCTGGTCCGGGGGCAGCCCGTGGGCCGCCGGGTCGAAGTCGCACTCGGCGGCGATCCGCGAGCGGAAGCCCTCCGGGTTGAAGAGGGTGATGCCGCGGGTCGCGGTGCGTCCGGCGGACAGGAGGTCCCAGAAGGCGGGCACCCCCACGCCGCCCGGCGCGACGATCCCGACACCGGTGACCGCCACTCGGCGCGTCATGACACCGGCTCCGTGCGTTCGGGTGGGCCTGACGGCGCACCGCCGTCCGTCTCCTCGGTGTCGACATGGCCCAGGTCCGGGCGCGGGGCGAGCGGGCCGAGGTGGAAGACCATGCGGGCCTCCGCCTTGCCGACGTTGCGGAAGCGGTGCCGCAGATACGGCGGGATCAGCAGGCCCTGGTCCGGCCGCAGCGTGTGCGGCTCGCCGTCCAGGTCCACTTCGAGCGCGCCGCTCACGACGTAGACGAACTCCTCGGAGTACGGGTGGTAGTGCTCGCCGATGCGTTCGCCGGGCTGCACCAGGGCCATGCCCATGAAGCCGCTGGTGGCGCCCACCGCGGTGGGTGTCAGCATGGCGCGCAGGTCTCCTCCGCGCCGGCGGTTGGGCTTGGTCTCGTTGAGGTCCACGATGCGTGGGCGGTGCGAAGTCATGGCTGCTTCCTCCAGGTACGGGGGCCGACGGGTGAGGGCCTGGGACGGCCGGATGGACGGTCAGGAGTCCGGAGCCCGGCGGTCGGTGATCAGGTCCATGTCGGAGCGGGCGAGGAAGTGCGCCAGCTCCCGGTCGGTCGTCAGACCGCCGGCCGCGTCGGTGTCCATGAGGCGCTTGAAGACGCCCCGCTTGCGGGGACCGTGCACGCCGATGACGAGGTCGGGTTCGGTGTCGTCGAGGGGGACCCTGAGGTCGATGAGCCGGACGACGATGTCGTCGCGCTGGAAGATGGTGCTGGCGTCGATCGGGCTGTCCGGGTCGTCCGCGGCCAGCTCGTCCTGCCTGGCCAGCATCCGGGCCAGCGCCATACCGCAGCCTTCCTTGGCCGGGTAGTACAGCGCGTGCCGGAGGTCGTCCCGCAGCTCCTGGCCCGCCGCGACATGGTGCACCGCGGGCAGCGCGGCCCGGGTGAAGAACACCCGCGCGGAGTTGGGGTCGGTGAGGTCCCGGTCCTGCTCCAGGTACGGGTTGATGGCCTCCTCGACGGCCCGTACCTCGGGCTGCTCCGACACATGGCGCAGCGCCGCGACGAGATCGCCCTGCACCTCGACGGCCCGTACGACGCGGTTGCCGTGCATGAACAGGGAGGTGCGGCGCAGCCGGGTGGTGTCGTCGACCCGCGCCTGGGGGGAGTCGTATCCGGCGAGGATCTCGGCGACCATCGACTCGCTGCCGGGCTTCACGGTGAAGGTCAGGGCGTGCCGGACCACACCGTCACCGACGCGGGGCTCGGACTGGAGCCGGCCCTTGGAGGGCTCGGGGGCGGCCGTGGCGGCGCTCGACGTCTCGCGCAGCACGCTGAAGCGCAGCGACCGGGTGTTGCGTACGCAGCTGTGCAGGGGCTGCACCATCTTGACGTGTTCCTCGCTGTTGACCCAGGCCAGGAACGGCGGTGCGCTCTCCCACTCGCTGGTGATCAGCCACTGCGAGGGGTTCTCGATGGACTGGCACAGCTGGTCGGTGAGGTGACCGGGTACGGAGGCCACCTGGCTGCGCAGGTATTCGTAGGCTTCGAGGAAGCGCTGCTGGGCGCCTTCGTGGAGGTCCAGCAAGAGGACGACCCGGAGTCTCGAGCCGTCGAACGCGGACTGCGATATTCGTTCCGACACTGTTGTCATCGTCTACGCATCTCCCTCGGAGCGGGCTGGCTCCTGTGGTGCGTCGTCAGGTCCGGAGGTGATCCGGGCACTGACCCGGCGTACCGGGACGACCGGCCCCGCGGTGGGGGTGGCCGTCCCGGAATCGATCGTGGCCGGGACCCTGGGGGCGCGCGATATCTGTGGGCCATGCGGGTGAACCATGATCGAGCGCTTGCCGGGCCGGGGAAACTTCCTCTCCATGGCCGCCACGGGAGCTGGAGCAGGCAATGAGTCCAATGGTCGAAGACAGGATTCCGGTACTTGTCGTGGGCGGCTCCCTGGTGGGCCTGTCCGCGTCCTTGTTCCTGGGGCGCCTGGGCGTCCGGCACATCCTGGTCGAGAAGCACTCCGATACGTCACGGCACCCGCGGGGGCGGGGGAACAACGTCCGCACCATGGAGCTGTACCGGGTGGCGGGCGCCGAGCAGCGGATCCGCGAGGCGGCATCCGTCCTGGCGGACAATCACGGCATCCTGCAGGCCCCGTCACTGACCGGGGAGGAGCAGGAGTGGCTGTTCAAGGAGATCGACCCGGGGGGCGGGCTGGCGCGGTTCAGCCCCGCCGGCTGGTGTCTGTGCAGCCAGAACGACCTTGAGCCGGTCCTGGTGCAGTGCGCCCGTGAGCACGGCGGCGACCTGCGCTTCCACGCCGAGCTGCTCTCGTTCGACCAGGACCGGGAGGGGGTGACGGCGGTGGTGAAGAACCGGGAGACCGGCGAGCACACCACCGTCCTCGCGGACTATGTGATCGCGGCGGACGGGCCGCGCAGCCCGTCCAGGGAACAGCTCGGCATCGGTCAGACGGGCCCCGGCGATCTGTTCCACAACGTGAGCATCACCTTCCGGGCGCCCGCGCTGGCGGCTGCGGTGGGCGATCGCCGTTTCATCGCCTGCTATCTCACCAACCCCGAGGCGGACGGCTGTCTGCTTCCGGTGGACAACGCGGCGGAGTGGGTCTTCCACGCCCCCTGGCACCCCGACGGGGGCGAAACCCTGGAGGACTTCACCGACGAGCGGTGCATCGACCACATCCGCCGGGCGACCGGCGTCCTGGACATGGATGTGGAGATCACCGGCAAGGCCCCCTGGCACGCGGCCGAACGTGTCGCGGAGCGGTACGGGGCGGGCCGGGTCTTCCTCGCCGGCGACTCGGCCCATGAGATGTCCCCCACCGGGGCGTTCGGCTCCAACACCGGCATCCAGGACGCGCACAACCTGGCCTGGAAGCTTGCCGCCGTGCTCAACGGCTGGGCGGGCCCCGGCCTGCTGGACTCCTACGAGGCGGAACGCCGCCCGGTGGCCAGCGCGACCAGCGCCCGCGCCTCGGCCCGTTCCGCCGAGCACAGTCACCCCGGCTATGCCGCGGCCCCGGGCGCGGGCGGTGGGCGGCAGAGCGGCGTCCTCACCGTCGCGCTCGGCTACAGCTATCCGCACGGCGCGGTGGTCAACACCGACCCCGAACTCCCCGTCGTCCCCGCCCGGATGCAGCTGACGGGTGCCCCCGGCACCCGGGCCCCGCACATGTGGGTCCAGCGCGCCGGGGTACGGCTGTCGACCCTGGACCTCTACGAGTCGTCGCTGGTCCTGCTCACCGGCCCGGCCGGCGAGCCCTGGCGCACCGCCGCCGCGCACGCCGCCGAGCGCTGGTCCGTCCCGCTCCCGGCGTACAGCATCGGCACCCGCCCCGACGACGACCTGGCCCCCGAGAAGGGCGCCGACTGGGCCGAGGTGCACGGCACGGCTCCGGCGGGCGCGGTGCTGGTGCGCCCGGACGGGTTCGTGGCGTGGCGCTCGGAGGGCATGGTGGCCGACCCGGAGGCGACGCTGGACGAGGTGCTGGCGGCCGTGCTCTGCCGGGGCTGACGGCGGTGCTCTGCCGGGGCCGGTTCAGTCCTTTCTGCCCACTCCGCCGTAGAAGACGATGTCGTTGAGCTCGGCGGGGCCGGGCACCACGCCGTCCGGCCGCCACAGCGGCACCCGTACGACGCCCGGCCCGAGCAGGGTGAACGGGCCGAAGAGCGAGGTGATCTCGGCCTTGGAGCGCAGGTTGAGCGAGGCGGTGGACCCTCGGTAGACCTCTTCCGCCGCCACCCGCTTCCACTCCTCCACCCGGCCGTCGGCGTAGCCCTCGTAGGGCTCGTACGTCGAGTGGGTCAGTACGAGGTGGCTGCCGGAGGGGAGCGCGTCGGCGAGGGCGGCGACACAGCCGGCCGGGTCCTCCTCGTCCGGGATGAAGGTCAGGACGATGCACATCACGAGCAGCACCGGCCGGTCGAAGTCGATCAGCGCCCGGACGGCGGGGTGTTCCAGGACCGACTTGGGGTCGCGGAGGTCGGCGAGCACGAAGGAGGTGCGTTCGGTGTCGGTGAGCCGGGCCCCGGCGTGGGTGGCGACGATCGGGTCGTTGTCGACGTACACGACAACGGTGTCGGGGGCGACCTCGCGGGCGATCTCATGGGCGTTGGGCGAGGTGGGAATGCCGGTGCCGATGTCGATGATCTGGCGGATGCCGCCGCCGACCAGCTCGCGGACGGCCCGCCCCAGGAACTCCCGGTTGGCGAGGGCGCTCTCGCGGACCGGGGGGTGCATGGCCAGGACCCGGTCCCCGGCCTCCCGGTCGACCTCGTAGTTGTCCCAGCCGCCGAGGAAGTAGTCGTTCATCCGGGCCGGGTGCGGCCTGCTGGTGTCGATCTCCTCGGCCGAGAAGCCCGAGTGCTCGGGCCCTTTGACGTACGGTCCGATCTCCGGCAGCTCCGCGCCGGCCGCCTCCTGGGGAAAGTCGTGGCCGCTCATGCCGTCCTCCGCTCCACGCGCCGGCACGGTGCCGCGGTGAGCAGGAAGTCGGCGTGCCCGGCCTTCGCGCCCTCGATGAAGCTCACCATTTCGTGGTGGGTGTAGATCAGCGCCGGGCCGTCGGGGTCGGTGGACTGACGCAGCGCCACCCGGCCGTCCTTCAGCCGCATGGCTTCGACGCACTCGCCTCCGTTTCCGCCGCTCCACGGCTTGTGCCAGCCTTCGTTGCCCAGTTCATTGGCGGGCATGCCGTTGTAGATGCGTATGCGATCCATGTGGGGTTAGATCTCCTTGCGAAAGCCACCCAGAATGGCCCTGGTGGTGTGTGCCGGCGCGGCCTGCGCACACATCCGGTCCAGCGCTTCCAGGAACTGCGAGACGTCGTTGCGCTGGTCGAAGTACACGGCTCCGACGAGGCTTTCCGCGTACGCGATGTCCGGGAGCTCCGGGATCGGGAAGCGGAAAATGTGGAACGGCCCGTACATCGCGGGATGCGGGCCGGATGCGAAGGGAATGACCTGGAGCCGGACGTTCGGCAGCGAGGTGGCCTCCATCAGCCGGGTGATCTGGTCGCGCATCACCGTCGGGCCGCCGATCGGGCGCCGTAGGACGGTCTCGTCCATCACCGCCCACAGCAGCGGCGCCTGCTCTCGGGTCAGCAGCGACTGCCGCTCCATGCGCAGCGCCACGATGCGGTCGATGTCCGCGGCGGGGGCGTGCGGCATTCCGGCCCGCAGGACGGCGGCGGCGTAGTCCTCGGTCTGCAACAGGCCGGGAACGTAGTGCGGCTGGTAGGCCCGGATGAGGTTGGCCTCGCTCTCCAGGCTGACGAATGCGCTGAACCACTCGGGGAGTACGTCGCGGAAGTTGTGCCACCATCCGGGCTTGTTGGCTTCGCGGGCGAGCGAGAGAAAGCCCTCGATCTCGTCCTGGTCGACGACGCCGTAGGTCGCCAGCAGCTTCTCTACGTAGGGGATCTTGAGGCCTACCTCGGCCTTTTCCATCCGCCGTATCGTGCCGTGGGTGACATCGAGGGCCCGCGCGGCCTGTTCGAAGGACAGTCCCGCCTTCTCGCGCAGGTCTTGCAGCCGCTTGCCGAGCACCACCCGCAGGACGGTCGGCGCTCCGGCCGAACGTGGATCCACCACGCCTGATCCCCTCCAACTGACTTATGTGATCAGCAGTGTGTCATGCCGTCAGAAGGACGAACAGACTGCATATGCGTTTCTGCAAATTGCAGAGTGATCCTTGCCATCGGTGACCAACATCGCACATAGTTACGTGGTGGCTTCCTCCAAAAACGCTCCTTCGTTAGGGTGCTGGTGCGGCTTTGCCGCCGAGCACCCCCAGGACGCGTTCCATTTGCCGGCGAGGCGCACCTCGGTCCCCGAGGCGCGCAGACGGGTGATCGCGCTGCTGCGCGAATGGGGCGCGGATCAACAAGTCCGCGACGACGTGGAGTTGGTGGTGTCCGAGCTGTTCACCAATGCGGTACGGCACACCGACAGCGAGAAGGTCGGCTGCGAGGTGACGCTCGTCGGTTCGTACATCCGCATCGAGATCACCGACGAGGGCGGCGCGGGCGTTTCGGCACCGCACGCCCAGCCCGGCAGCGTGGACAAGGAAGGCGGACGCGGACTGTTCCTCGTCGGCGCACTGTCCGAGAGCTGGGGAACGCGCCCCGACGACGGCGGCCGGGGCCGGGTCGTCTGGGCGGATCTGCCATACACCGCCGCGGCACACTGAGGCCCCGGTCCGCTTCCGCGGAGACCGGGGCCTTTGGCGTGCCGCGCCCGCCGCTACAGCGGCAGCAGGTCGGGCCGCTTGGGCTCGACATGGTCGCCGGAGGACTCGCCACGCAGCCGGCGCCCGATCCACGGGACGAGGTGTTCGCGCGCCCAGTGGATGTTGTCCCGCCGGGCGTCGGCGGCCGACCGCTCCGCCTCCGGGGGCCACGGCTGGTCCGGCTCGGCAGGCACCGTCAGCCCGAGCACCTGCGCCGCGCGCAGCGCCACCCGGGTGTGCCCGTCCGCCGACAGATGCAGCCGGTCATCGCTCCACGCCCGCCGGTCCTGCACCGACTTCAGCGACCACAGGTCGAGCACCGGGCAGTCGTGCCGGTCCGCGATGGCCCGCACATGCGCCGTATACGTCGCGATCTTGCCGCGCAGATGCCTGAGCACCGGCACTCCGCGGGTGTCGAACCCGGTGCACAGCAGCACCGTTCCGACCGACGTCCGCAGATCGGCGACCGCGCGCTCGTAACGCTCGGCCACCGCATCCGGGTCCGAGCCCGGCCGCAGGATGTCATTGCCGCCGGCACAGAATGTCACCAGCGCGGGGGCAAGCTCCTTCGCCCGGGGCACCTGCTCCTCGATGATCTGGTCGAGCAGCCGCCCCCTTACGGCGAGGTTCGCGTAGCGGAAGGCCCCCTCTTCCCGCTGGTCCGACAGGAGGACCGCCAAGCGGTCCGCCCAACCGATGTACGCCCCGTCACGGCCGGGATCCCCGACCCCCTCGGTGAAGCTGTCCCCGACGGCTGCGTACGACCCGATGGCGCCACCGGCGCCGCTGTTGATGTTCTTCGAATCGTCTGCCACGTCAGGACATACTTCACCTTGCGAAGTGACTTACGCCACCGTAACCAGGGGTTGACGGGTGGTGATTAATGCCACCAGGTCAAATTCTTCCCAAGTGGGAATAATGATCGATCACAGACTGCTCCATTATCGCTTCACGAGCAGTCCTCTTCCGGCGTCGTGTGGCAGCACCGTTGCCGCCTGATTTCCCATTGCATCGATGTCGTATCGTCGAAGGTGCCGCGCCACGTCGACGACCAAGCGTCGGCGGCCCAACCGAAGGAGCGCCCGTGACGCAGACGCCGCAGGTCCCGAAGGACCAGTTCGAGCTCGCGGAGGTCCGTAACTTCCGCGATGTGGGCGGACTGCCGACCGTGGACGGGCGTCGGATACGTCAGGGGCGACTGTTCCGCAGCGGCCATCTCGCCCATGCGACCGAGGCGGATGCCGCATTCCTCGGCGGCCTCGGGCTGCACACCGTTTTCGATTTCCGCAATGCCGCGGACATCAAGCTCGAGGGCCCCGATGTCACGCTCCCCGGCGTACGGAATGTGAACATCCCGCTCACCGACCCGGCCGACGGTGCGGAATTCTGGGCGATGGTGCGCGACGGCGAGCTCGACCAGCTGCGGGTCGCGCTCGGTGACGGCAAGGCGGCGGCCCGGATGGCCGCGACCTACCGGCACATCATCACCCACCGCACCGAGGACCACAGCCGGGTGCTGCATGCGATCGCCGAGGACAGCGTTCCCGCGCTGATGCACTGCGCGGCCGGCAAGGACCGCGCGGGCCTGTCGGTGGCCGTGACCCTGCTGGCGGTCGGCGTGGAGCGGGACGCCATCGAGACGGACTACCTCAAGTCCAACGACCCGCACCGCCGCTACAAGATCCGCCGCTCCGACAGCTCCCCCGTCGGCATGTCCGCGGAGGTCATGGAGCTGCTCTCGCCCCTGTTCGGTGCGCACACCGACTACCTCACGGCCGCCTTCGACGCGATCGAGCAGACCTGGGGCTCGACGGAGACCTACCTCGCCAAGGGCCTCAAGCTGACCCCCGCGACCCGCGAGCAGCTGCGCGCCCAGCTGCTGACCGACTGACCCCGGCAGGACCCGCGAACGGCCCGGTGGATCACCGCCGGGCCGTTCGCATGCCGCCTACCGCCTACGCCACCAAAGGCCCCCCGGCAGCTGTTCAGGCTGCACCCACCCGTCCGGGTCGGTGACCCAGCCCGCGACCAGCACCAGCCCCGACTCCCGGTGCACCGCGAGAAACCCGAAGGGCCGGTCGAAGGTCGCCGACACCACCTGCGACCGCTTCTGGGGCGGCGCCCCTCCCGGGTTCATCGCAATGGCCGTCACGGCGGCCGCCCGGAACCCCAGCGCCCCGAAGGTCGCGGTGACCGTCTGCCGGGCGGACGACACCGCCAGCGGCTGCTCGCTGATCCCGGGGAAGTGCCCGCGCGAGGCATCGGTGGCCGTGGCGAGCCCGAACAGCCCCGCCCGCTCCAGCAGATCGTGATCCGCGTCGACGCTGAAGCCGGCACAGGTCAGCTGCATCCGTGGCCTGCCGTCCCGGGTCGTCATCCTGTCCACACCGACCCCCGGCCCGGCGCCGTCGCCCAGCGCCCCACCGGACAGCGCCGGATACGCTCCGGCCAGCGCCGCGACGCCGTGGCGCAGCACTTCGCCGCCGGGCATCGCCGGCGGACCGAGCAGCAGATGGACGTCCAGGCCGTTGTCGCCCGCGACCTCCGCCGTGGTCAGCTCACCGGCCGGGGTGCGGTGGACCCGGATCTGGTCCAGGTCCGTCCCGGAACGCGACAGCCCGGCCACCTCCCGCCCAACCCACGGCCCTTCCTCCGCCCGCAGCGGAAAGTCCCGGAACCGCTCGCGCCAGGTCGTACGGACCAGCAGCGCGCTCGCCAGCACCAACAGCGTGCCGGGACCGACCGGTACGGGCATCTCCTCGATCAGGCCGTCGGTGTGCCGCCGCACCCAGGCGTTCATCGCCTCCAGGTCCGCGGCGGTGTCCCCGGTCAGCTCGCCGTGCACATCCAGCGGCAGGCTCCGCAGCCAGTCGGGGTGCAGCTGCAGTACCCGCTTGGTCCACAGGCCCACCGCGACATCGACGCCGTCCACCGCGGCCAGCGCGGCGAGCAGTTCGCGCCCTGCGGGTACGGCGTGCTCCGCGTCCGTACCGACAGCGTCGGCCAGTTCCTTGCGGGCCGGTCCGGCCGCCGGACCGGCGAGCAGTGCCAGCAGCGGCCACAGCCCGGCGGCAGTCAGGGCCGTGCCCTCCTCCCCCACCGTCTTCTGCGCCCAGCGCGCCGTCAGGTCGTTGACGGCCCGTACCGTCGTTGCGGCAACCATCGTTCTCTTCCCCCGGATTCGTTCAGCGGTGGGCGACAGCCTGCTTGACCAGCGCGTGGTCGATGAGCTCTGGCACACTGCCGCCATCTACTCTGACCTGCACCTTTCTGGAGCAGGCCGGGATCAACTCTAGTCGTCGTCCGCGTCGTCCGCGTCGTCCGGGTCGGCGTCCTCCCACGCATCGCTCAGGTGCACTTCGATCGGGTCGTCCAGCTCGTCATGCGTCGAGAACAGACCGCGCAGCAGGCCCGTCGGGTACACCACCGCCTCATCGTCATCCCCGGGTGGCCCCGCACACGGCTCATCGATGGTGCCGGACCCGTCGGGGCCGAACAGGGCAGGCAGCGGGCCGCCGCCCACCGCGAACGGCTCGAACTTCCACACATCCCCCTTGGTGCGGCAGACCACTTCTCCGATGTACCAGGCGGCGCCCTGAAGGAACGGGCCCCGTATCGCCGCGCCGATCTCCTTCTCGCCGGTGTACCGGCTGCGGACGAGCTCTTCGAGGGCGTCCAGGGACTCCGGGCCGAAGTCCCACCGATCCGGCCTGCCGGTCTCCCTTGCCCACTCCTCGAAGCCGGCAGACCGATCGGCCAGCCACACCTCGAGTTCGGATTGCGCCCGCTCCTGGTCGGGATGCAGCCTGATCGTCGGCTGCCAGCCCGGTTCCCGCCCCTGCCGCGCCTCCACCTCCCCGCGCAGCCGCGCAACCTCGGCCGCGAACGCGCTCCCGGTGCGTTTGCGCATCGCAGACGAGATGAGCAACAGGGGTGCTATCGGCTGGAGTTGCAGCTCGGGGTCGGGGCACAGGACCGGCTGCCCCCTCCACTCCTGGCCCCCGACCGGTCGCCGGTTCCACCCCCACGATCCGCCGGCCACGGCCAGGAGGGATTCACCGAGGTAGGCCATGGCGCTCTCCGCCGTTCCCCTGCCCCTCTCGACCGGGTTGTACGGAGGGTAGAGCTCCAGCAGACGAGCTTCCAAGGCATCCAGGGAGGCGGGGCTGTGGTCGAGCGGGAAGTCCGCGGGGAGCAGGTGACGGCGCAGAGAACGCAGCTCTTCGGGCATGGTGCTGATCCAGCTGCGGAGTTGTCGGCGCATCTCGCGGTCGGGGGCTGACGGCTCACTCATGGTGGCACTGTAGGGAAGAGGACTGACAACAGCTCGGGTGCGTGGTGAACCCGGCGTGCAGGTGAAGTCAGGTCGCCGGCGCCTACTTCGCCTGCAGGGCGCTCTTCATCAGCGTCCGCCCGAAGTCCCACATCAGGCCGCCGCCGTTGTGGGCGTCGTCCATGACGGCCGTGAACGCCTCGACGAACCGGTCCACTTCCCGCTCGCCGATGATCAGCGGCGGGATCAGCTTGATGACCTCCAGATGGTCGCCGGAGACCTGGGTGAGGATCCGGTGGCGCTGGAGCAGCGGCGCCACGACCAGCTGCGCGAACAGCCCCTTGCGGGCCGTCTGCAGCATCCGCCAACGACCCCGCAGCGCAAGGGACTTGGGCCTGCCGAACTCGATACCGACCATCAGGCCGCGGCCACGGACGTCGTGCAGCAGCTCGTAGCTGCCGATCAGTGCGGAGAGGCGGTTGCGCAGCAGATCGCCGGTCTGCCGGGCGCGGGCGACGATCTGTTCGTCCTCCATCACCGCGAGCACCGCGAGGCCGGCCGCCATGGCCTGGGCATTGGAGCCGAAGCTGGCGGAGTGGACGAGGACCCGGTCCATGGACGAGTAGACCTTCTTGAAGATCCAGTCCTTGCCGAGCGTCGCGCCGACCGGAACATAGCCTCCGGAGAGCGCCTTGGCCACACAGACCAGGTCCGGTTCGACGCCGTCCTCGTGCTGGTAGGCGAAGAAGTCGCCGGTGCGGCCGAGGCCGGTCTGGACCTCGTCGGCGATCAGCAGGGCCTTGTGCCGGTGCAGCAACTCCTGGGCGGCGCGCAGGAATCCGGGTGGCGTGGGGTGGACTCCCTTGCCCTGGATCGGCTCGACGACGAAGGCCGCGACGTCGCCGCATTTCACCTCCCTCTCCAGCGCGGCCAGATCGCCCATCTCGATGGCGGTGTCCGGCAGCAGCGGGGCGAAGCCGTCGCGGAAGCCGTCCTCGCCGTTGATGGAGAGCGAGCCGGTGGTCAGGCCGTGGAAGGCGTGGGTGCAGTAGAGGATGCGGGGCTTGCCGGTGGCGTAGCGGGCGAATTTCAGGGCGGTCTCGACGGCTTCGGTGCCGCTGTTGCCGAAGAAGACGCGGTCCAGGTGGGGCGCGTAGGTCAGCAGTTTCTCGGCGAGCAGGCCGGGCAGCGGCTGGCAGTCGAAGCGGGTGAGGTCGGGGAGGCCGGCGTCGAGGACGTCGTGCAGTGCCCTGCGTACGACGGGATGGTGTCTGCCCAGGCCCATCACGCCGAATCCGGCCAGCATGTCGAGGTAGTCCTGGCCGTCCGCGTCCCAGAAGTAGGCGCCCTCGCCCCGCTCGTAGACCTTGTCGAAGCCGATGGTGTGCAGCATCCGCGGGAGCTGGTGGTTGAGGTGGCGGGCGTGCAGTTCGTAGCGCTCGCCGCCGCGCTCGGCGAGCAGCTCGGCCAGGTCGAATCCGGTCATGAGATGTCCTCCTTCCGGGCCGACGCGGCGTTCCTGCGGGACAGTACGGCGCTGATCCGGCCGGCGATCTCGGCCGGGGTGAGCCCGAGGTCGGCCAGCAGCTCGCCGCGCCTGGCGTGGCCCAGGAACTGCTCGGGGATGCCGAATGACCGCAGCGGTACGTCCACGTCGGCGTCCCTCAGCGCCTGGTCGATCGCCGAACCCACGCCCCCGGTACGGCAGTTGTCCTCGACGACGGCCACCAGGGCGTGCTGCGCGGCGAGTGGCGCAAGGGCGGGGTCGACGGGCTTGACCCAGCGCGGATCGACGACCGTCGCGTCGACACCGCGTGCCGCAAGGAGTTCGGCGACCCGCAGGCACACCGGCGCCATCACGCCGACCGCGACCAGCAGGACGTCCGGCTGCGGCGTGCGGTGCAGTACGTCGACGCCGCCGATCCGCGCCACGGCCGGGACCGGGTCGCCCACCGTCTCCTTGGGATAGCGGATGACGGTCGGTGCATCGGCCACGTCCAGGGCTTCG
Source organism: Streptomyces sp. NPDC048483 (assembly GCF_040651455.1). Taxonomy (NCBI): domain Bacteria; kingdom Bacillati; phylum Actinomycetota; class Actinomycetes; order Kitasatosporales; family Streptomycetaceae; genus Streptomyces; species Streptomyces sp. NPDC048483. The sequence continues at coordinate 65,932 of NZ_JBEZJZ010000017.1, read as the reverse complement.
CGCAGTTCGGCACGGAGCTGGTCGGCGTCGCGCGGTGCGGCGATCCGCAGGCCTGGCACGACGCCCAGCATCGACAGGTCCCACATGCCGTGGTGCGAGGCGCCGTCGGTGCCGGTGATGCCGGCCCGGTCGAGGACGAAGGTGACACCGCACCTGTGCAGTGCGACGTCCATCAGGACCTGGTCGAAGGCGCGGTTGAGAAAGGTGGCGTGGACGGCGAAGACCGGGTGCAGGCCGCCGGTGGCCAGCCCGGCCGCCGAGACCGCGGCGTGCTGTTCGGCGATACCCACGTCCCAGACCCGGTCCGGGTAGGCGCGGGCGAACCTGTCCAGCCCGAGCGGCTGCAGCATGGCCGCCGTAAGGGCGACGACGTCCTCGCGCTCGGCGCCGATGCGTACCATTTCGTCGCCGAAGACGGACGTCCAGGAGGGGGCGGCGACCGGGGTGACGGGCGCGCAGGTCAGCGGGTCCATCACGCCGACGGTGTGGAAGTGTTCCGCGTCGTCCTCCAGGGCGGGCTGGTGGCCACGGCCCCTTTCCGTCAGGCAGTGCACCAGCACCGGGCCGTGGAATCCGGCGGCACGGCGCAGCGCGGACTCGACGGCTTCGATGTCGTGCCCGTCGATCGGCCCGATGTACTTCAGGCCCAGGTCCTCGAACATGCCCTGCGGTGCGAAGGTGTCCTTGAAGCCCTTCTTCGCGCCGTGCAGCGATTCATAGAGCGACCGGCCGACGACCGGGGTGCGCTGGAGGACGTCCTTGCCCCAGGCGAGGAACTTCTCGTAGCCCTCGGTGGTACGGAAGGTGTTGAGGTGGCTCGCGAGGCCGCCTACGGTCGGGGCGTCGGAGCGCCCGTTGTCGTTGACGACGATGATCAGCGGGCGGTCCTTGGCGGCGGCGATGTTGTTGAGCGCCTCCCAGGCCATCCCGCCGGTCAGCGCGCCGTCACCGATGACCGCGACGACATGGTCGTCCCTGCCGCGGACCTGGTTGGCCTTGGCGAGGCCGTCGGCCCAGGCCAGGGCGGTGGAGGCGTGGCTGTTCTCGATGATGTCGTGCGGCGACTCGGCGCGCGACGGATAGCCGGACAGGCCGCCCTTGGCCCGTAGCTTGGAAAAGTCCTGGCGCCCCGTCAAAAGTTTGTGGACGTAGGACTGATGGCCGGTGTCCCACAGGATGCGGTCGGTGGGCGAGTCGAAGACCCGGTGCAGGGCGATGGTCAGCTCGACCACGCCGAGGTTGGGTCCCAGGTGGCCGCCGGTGCGGGCGACGGCCTGGACGAGGAACTCCCTGATTTCCTCGGCGAGTTCGTCCATCCGTTCTTCGGGCAGCGCCTTGAGATCACGCGGCTCGCGGATGTGCTCCAGCAGGGTCATGCTCGGTCCCCTCCATGGGTTCGGCTGACGGTGACGTCGGGGGCGCCGGGAGCGCCGGGAGCGCCGGGCAGCGCTCCCCCGGTGCTCCCCCGAGGTCGCGGACTCACCGCTCGTCGGTCACCCGCGGTTCCCGCCGACGGTCTCCCTGGCGGCCCGCAGCGACTCCTTCAGCGAACCCATGGTGGCCAGGACGGCGGTGGGCTCATAGCCGCAGTGCGCCATGCAGTTGGCGCAGCGCGGGTCCTTGCCCCGGCCGTACTTGCTCCAGTCGGTGTCGTCGATGAGCTCCCGGTAGGTGGGGACGTAGCCGTCGCTCATCAGGTAGCAGGGCCGCTGCCAGCCGAAGAGCGAGTAGTTGGGGATCGCCCAGGCCGTGCAGGGGAAGTCCGCCTTGCCTTCGAGGAAGTCGAGGAAGAGCGGGCTGTGGTTGAGCCGCCAGCGGCGGCGGTTGCCGCCGGCGAAGGCCTTTTTGAACAGCTCGCGGGTCTGCTCGACGCCGAGGAAGTGCTCCTGGTCGGGGGCCTTTTCATAGGCGTAGGCGGGCGACAGCATCATTTCGTCGACCTGGAGGTCGTCATTGAGGAAGTTGAGGACCTCGATGATGGTCTGCGGGGTGTCGGTGTTGAAGAAGGTGGAGTTGGTGGTGACCCGGAAGCCGCGCCGCTTGGCTTCCTTGATCGCCGCCACCGCCTCGTCGAATACGCCTTCCTTCGCGACGGATTCGTCGTGGCGTTCCCGCATCCCGTCGATGTGGACCGCGAACGCGAAGTACGGCGAGGGTGTGAAACTGTCCATCTTCTTGCGTAGCAGCATCGCGTTGGTGCACAGGAAGACATACTTCCGCTTGGCCACCAGCTGCCGGACGATTTCGTCGATCTGCGGGTGCATCAAGGGCTCGCCACCGGCAATGGAGACCATCGGAGCGCCGGACTCCAGGACCGCGCCGACCGCCTGGGCCACCGGCATCCGCTGCTTGAGAATGCCCGCCGGATGCTGGATCTTCCCGCAGCCCTCGCATTTCAGATTGCAGGCGAAGAGCGGCTCCAGCTCAACGATCAGCGGAAACTTCTCGCGCCGCCGCAGCACTTTCTGTTCAAAAAGATAGGTCCCGACCCGGATGGTCTGGCGAAGCGGCATGGCCATCTGGCTCACCTCCTGGGGAGCAGCAAAGAACGGTGCCATTCGAAAAAAACAGGAAGAATGCAGCGCAGCACACGGAAGGCCGATATTCCACCGCGTACCGTGCCGATGCGTACGAGTTCATGTTCTGGAGCGTCCACGACCACCCGGACGGCCGCAACCGGACGCGTTCCGGCGCGCTGTGCGGCGCGCAGTGTGGCCGCGGATTCCATATCCACCGCCACTGCCCCCGCGGCATGCAGCGCGGCCCGCTCCGCGCCGCGTACGACGTGGTCCGAGCCGCGCAGCAGACCGGTGTGCACGGTCAGCCCGCGCTCGCGCAGGGCCTGGAGAAGAGGGCCGTTGTCGCGGCAGACGGTGTCCCGGGCATCGGGGCGGTGGTCGCGGGTGGCCTCGGCGACCACCACGTCCCCGGGCCGCATCCCGGGGGCGAGCCCGGCGCAGAAACCGCTGGCCACAACCGGTGAACGCGCGGTGGCGGCGCCCTCGCGCAGCGCCTGTTCCAGGGCGCGTTCGGCTGCCTGGGGGCCCATGCCCGTACGGAGGGTGACCACCGGCGGGCGCGTGCCACCGCCGCCACCGCCCCGCAGCGCGAACCGCTCGATGCCGAGCGCACAGGCGATCAGCAACGGCGGTGCCGCGTCTGCGGGGGCCGGTCTCGGCATCAGTCCCCCAACGGCGCGTCGGCCGGTCCGCTGTGGACATAGCGGCCCAGGGCCGTCAGCGGGAAGACCTGCCGGTAGAGGTGGTAGTTGATGGAGAAGTCCCAGGGGAAGCCCGTGCCGGTGAAGTACGGCTCGTCCCAGGAGCCGTCCTCGCGCTGGGTGTCGATCAGATGGCGCACCCCGCGCCGCACCGTCTCGCTCTCCCGCTCCCCGGCCGCGAGCAGCGCCATCAGCGCCCAGCCGGTCTGCGAGGCGGTCGAGGCGCCGCGCCCGGCCCATGCCGTGTCCCGGTAGGACCGCTGGTCCTCGCCCCAGCCACCGTCGTCGTTCTGCACCCGGGCCAGCCAGCTGACGGCCCGTCGGACGGCGGGGTGCGAGGCGGGGATGCCGGCCGCGGCCAGCGCGGGCAGCACGGAGCCGGTGCCGTAGACGTAGTTGGTGCCCCAGCGCCCGAACCAGGCGCCGCTGGGCTCCTGTTCGGCCAGCAGCCAGTCGATGCCGCGGCGGGTGCGCGGGTCGTGCGTACGGCCGACATCGGCGAGCATCTCGACGACATGCGCGGTGACATCGGCCGACGGCGGGTCGATGACCTCCCCGAAGTCGCAGAACGGCAGGCGGTTGGGGAAACGGCTGGTGTTGTCCGCGTCGAAGGCGGCCCATGCGCCGTTCTTGGACTGCATCCCGAGGTTCCAGCGCACCGCGCGGCGCACCGCGGCATCCACCCGCTGATGGTCGGGATGCTCGACCCGGCGCAGCGCAAGCACCACCTCGGCGGTGTCGTCGATGTCCGGGTAGTTGTCGTTCTCGAACTCGAACGCCCAGCCCCCGGAGGTGAGTTGGGGCCTGCGCACCGACCAGTCGCCGGGCCGGTCGATCTGTTCGTCGAGCATCCAGTCGGCGGCCTTGATCAGCTGCGGGTGGTCGGCGGGCAGCCCGGCGTCGGCGAGCGCGATGGTGGCCAGGCAGGTGTCCCAGACCGGGGACTGGCAGGCCTCGATCATCCGGGCGCCGTCCTCGCGCCATACGGTGAAACGGTCCAGCGATGCCAGGCCGCTGCGCAGCACCGGGTGGTCGAGGTCGTAGCCCAACAGGTGCAGGGCGATGAGGGAGTAGACGGCGGGGGGCTGGATACCGCCCCAGCACCCGTCGTTCTCCTGCCGCTCGATGATCCAGCGGGCGGCGGAGCGCATCGCGGCCCGGCGCAGCCTGCGCGGGGCGACCTTGTGGTAGACGTGCAGCGCCTTGTCCAGACGCTGGAAGATGCCGTCCCAGCTGGTGACGGGGGCGAGCGGGCGCGGCGGGCTGGGGCGCCGCGGATCGGTGTGCAGCTCGTCGAGGGCGAACGGCGCCGGGCGGACCGGGCGCTTGGCCGAGACGATGGTCAGGGCCACTATGGTCTGCCGCGCCCAGCAGCCGAAGTCGTAGATGTTGAGCGGGACCCACTTGGGGAAGTAGATGAGCTCCGGGGGGAGTTCGGGGAGGTCGTCCCACTTCCACCAGCCGAAGAGGGCCAGCCAGATGCGGGTGAAGACCCGGGCGGCGGCGATTCCGCCGTGTTCGCGGATCCAGGCGGCGGCCCTGGCCATGTGCGCCGCGTCCGGGGCGTCCCCGGCGAGGCGCAGGGCCACATAGGCCTCGATGGTGGTGGAGAGTTCGCCGGGGCCGCCGTAGAAGGTGGCCCAGGTGCCGTCCTCGCGCTGCTCGCCGCGGATGTAGCGGGCGGCCGCCTCGGTGAGCTCGGGGTCCGGCACGCCCAGGAACTGACGGAGCAGCAGATCCTCGGAGTCCATCGTGACGTTGGTCTCGAGGTCGCCCTTCCACCAGCCGGCGGGATCCTGGAGGGCGAGCAGATGATCGGTGGCGCGGGCGGTGGCGCGCCGGGCGGCGGTGGTGTCGGTCTTCTCAGCGGTGGCATCGCTGGCCGAAGGGGCCCGGGGCGGCAGCGCCCCGGTGCTTCCGTCGGTCGTCGCTGTCATGGCTTCCCCTTCTGCAGTGAACTGTCAATGCGTGTTCAGGGATTCCGTCGGCCGGCGCCCGGCAGGCACCGGCCGGCGACTGCGAACTAGTGCGTATCGATGGTGATCATCTCTCCCGTACGACGACGAAGTCCGCGAGCGCGACCAGCTGCGCGCGGATCTTTTCCGGCATGTCGACCTCGTCCAGCGCGGCGATGGCGGTGGCGTGCTGGCGGCGGGCCTCCTGGGAGGTCCACTCGCGGCCGCCGGCCTCCTCGATGAGGGCCGCCCGGGAGGCGAACTCCTCCTCGGTGAAGTCGGCGATCTCGGTCTCGGTCTTCTTGGCGTCGGCGGCCAGGATCCGGGCGAGCCGCTCGGAGGCCTCGCCGCCCGCGGCCAGCGCGGCGACAACCGGCAGCGACTTCTTGCGCTGGCGCAGATCGCTCCAGGTCTGCTTGCCGGTGGCCTCCGGGTCGCCCCAGATGCCGAGCAGGTCGTCGACCGCCTGGAAAGCGAGGCCGAGGTGGTAGCCGTACTTCTCCAGGACGTCGGCCGTGCGGTCGTCGGCGCCGCCGAGGACCGCCCCGATGGAGACCGCGCAGGCCAGCAGCGCGCCGGTCTTGTTGCCCTCCATCTCCAGGCACTCCTCGACGGTGACCCGCTCGCGGTGCTCGTAGGAGATGTCCTGGGCCTGACCGTCGATCAGCTTGCGGGTGGCAATGGTCAGCCGGCGGGTCGCCCGGCCGGCCTCGACGGTGCCCAGCTCCAGCAGTATTTCGTTGGCGAGGGCGAACAGCGCGTCGCCGACGAGGATCGCCTGTGCGGGGCCGTGCACCTTCCAGACCGTGTCGCGGTGGCGGCGCTGTTCGTCGCCGTCCATCAGGTCGTCGTGCAGCAGCGAGAAGTTGTGCACCAGCTCGACGGCGACCGCGCCGGGGATGCCGACCTCGGGGGCGACGCCCGCGGCCTCGGCCGACAGCAGGGCGAGGGCGGGCCGTACCGCCTTGCCGCTGTCGCCCGTCGAGGGGCGGCCTTCGGCGTCGATCCAGCCGAAGTGGTAGGCGGCAACGGTGTCCATGGGAGAAGCGAGCCGGTCCACGGCGGCACGCAGCACGGGAGTGGCGAGTGTCCGCCCGCGCTCCAGCAGCGCGGTGACGCTCTCGGTGTCGATAGCTGGGGAAGCCGGATGCACGGTTTCTCCTCTGTTTCCGATGCTCGTGCTCGTGCGAGCGCTCGTACTCGTAGTCATGCCGCCTCCTGAGGCAACTGGCCCTGGGGGAAGCCGAGTTCGTTGAGTGCCTCGCGAGCGGCGGCCGTGCCGCTGCGAACAGCGCTTTCCATGGTCGCGGGCCACCCGGTGGCGGTCCACGCACCGGCCACGTACAGGCCGGAAGCTTGGGTGCGGGCGGCGGGGCGGAGCCTGCCGACGCCCGGTGTGGGCGCGAACGTCGCGGTGCGCTCGCGGGTGACGAAGAAGTCGCGGACCCGGGCGCCCCGGGCGGCGGGCAGCAGCCGCTCCAGCTCGGGCAGATAGCGTGCCCGCAGCTTGGCGACCGGATCGTCGATCTCCTCCTGCGCGGCGGACTGCGAGACGGCCAGATACTGGCTGCCGGCCCCTTCGGGAAGGCCGGCGAGCCCCGAGGCGTCCGTGCGGTCGAAGACCCACTGCACCGGGGAGCCGAGCGCGGCGAAGAAGGGGCGGCGCAGCACCTTGCGGTCGTAGACGACATGGAGATTGAGGATCGGCGCCGTGCCGATGTCCAGCAGCCGGTCCCGGTCGGCCAGCGCGCCGTCGGGCAGCAGGCCGTGCGTCTCGCGCTGCGGTACGGCGAGGACGACGGTGTCCGCGGCGAGCCGCTCGCGGCCGTGCGGGCCGTTCGCCACCGCGACCTGCCAGCCGTCGTCCGTACGGGAGACGGCCTCGGCGCGGGTACGCAGCGCGATCCGGACGCCGGCCTTCTCCAGGGCCGTACGGGCGAGGGTGTCGTGGACGTCGCCGAGCGGCACCCGCGCCCAGCCGATGTCGCCGGCGCCGGGCGCGGAGAGCAGGCCGGTCTTGAAGACCTTGGCGGCCAGGCCCAGAGACGCGTCGCCGGCGGTGGCGTTGAGGGTGGCGATGCCGACCAGATCCCACAGCGCCTCGACGGCGCGGGAGGTCTGGCCGTTGCGGCGCAGCCAGCTACCGAAGTCCACGCCGTCCAGGGCGGGATCGGCCGGGTCCAGGCCCTTGAGGGCGAGGGTGGCGCGGACGACTCCGGCGCGCTCGGCGGGCGAGAGGTGCGGATAGACCGCCAGGCTCTTCGCCAGGTGCAGCGGTACGGGCAGGGCGGTGCGGCGCAGCCGGCCGAGCCGCATCCGGTCGGCGTCCAGGACGGGGACGTCCATGCGGTCCTGGAGAGGCGCCAGATGCGTGGCGCCGATGCGCTCCAGAAAAGCGCTGTACGCGGTGCAGCAGCGCAGGTAGACGTGCTGGCCGTTGTCGACCGTCAGCGCGCCGGCGGCGCTGTCGCGGCGGAAGGAGAAGACCAGTCCGCCGAGCCGGGGCCGGCCCTCGACGAGGGTGACCCGCAGGCCCGCGTCGGCCAGCGCGAGCGCCGCCGTGGTGCCCGCGAGACCGCCGCCGATGACCACGGCGGCCGCCCCCTCGGGACGGCCGGACGGCCTGGCTGCCGATGTCATGTGATCTCCCCCCGTACCGCTGAAAGGGACGCAGGTGTCCCGGGGAGGGTTGCCCGGCGGCTCATCCGCGCCTCCTGACGGATTCGCGGCGGCCGATCGCGCGCGCGTCGAGGCCGGACAGCCCGCGGACCGCGACAAATGCCTTCTCCCGGCCGGGCAGCGAGACCCGGCCGCGCAGCACCGCCTCGGGGTCGGCGGCGATCCGCGACAGCAGGCGGTGGTAGATGCCGGCCATCGCGGCCACACAGGCGCCGCTGCGCCGGTCGAGCATCGGCAGCAGCCGGAAGCCGTCGGCGAACAGCGCGCGGGCGCGCTTGACCTCGAAGTGCACCAGGCCGGCGAAGTCGGAGCCGGGCGGCGGGAACGGGCCGTGGAACCCGCCCGAGCAGCCGAACTTGGCGAGGTCGTCGGCGGGGAGATACGTCCGGCCGTTGTCCGCGTCCTCGCGAACGTCCCGGAGAATATTGGTCAGTTGGAGGGCGAGGCCGAGCGTATCGGCGTACTCGGAGGCGTGCTCGGCGTCCTGCGCGCCGGGCACCGTGCCGAACACCCCGAGCGAGAGCCGGCCGATGGCCCCGGCGACGCAGCGGCAGTAGACCTTCAGGTCGTCCCAGGTCTCGTAGGTCTCGCCGCGCACATCCGCCAGCACACCGTCGATCAGCTCGTCAAGCCCGTCGAGCGGGACGGGGAAGCGCCGGGCGGCGTCGGCGAGCGCGACGGCCACCGGGTCGGTGTCGTCCTCGTCGATCCGGCCGTCCTTGATACGGGCCAGCAGCGCCCGGGTGTCCTCCAGTCGCTGTTGTTTGGCGGCGGTCTCCAGGCTGCCGTCCCCGATGTCGTCGACCCGGCGCGAGAAGGCGTAGAGCGCCGACATGGCCTGCCGCTTGTCGGTCGGCAGGAGCCGGATGCCATAAGCGAAGTTGCGTGCCTGCTGCCCGGTGACGGCCTCGCAGTAGCGATATGCAGCGAGCACCGGCGCGGACGCGTGTGCGGTTGCCTCCACGGTCCGGCTCACCCCTCTCTTCGCAATGCCGCCCCCACCTCGCGCAGCAGGCTGAGCTTGGTCGGCTTGGGCGGTCCAGGGAGTACGTCGTGGTCGGCGGCCGCGACCGCCTGGAGTGCGGCGCGTCCGCCGGCAACGAAGCCGGCCAGCAGCAGCTTGAGTCTGCCGTGGACGCTACCCAGCAGCGGGATGCCTTCATCCAGCAGGTCACGGGCGCGTTCCGCCTCGTAGGCAATGAGTGCGCGCACCGATGCGCCCCCACTTCGAGCAGCGAGATCGGCTTCGGTGACACCGAAGCGTTTCAGGTCCTCGCCGGGGAGGTAGATGCGGTCACGGCCGAGGTCCTCGGCCACGTCCTGGAGGTGCTCGACGATCTGCAGGGCGGTACAGATCCGGTCGGAGTGACGGATGCGCTGCGGGCTCGCGGTGCCGGTGATGCCGAGGACGAGCCGGCCGACGGGGTTGGCGGACAGCTCGCAGTAGGCGAGCAGGTCGTCGTAGGTGCCGTAGCGGGAGACCACCTGGTCCTGGCGGTTGGCCTCGATCAGACCGAGGAAAGGCTCGGGGGTCAGCGCGCAGCGGCGGACGGTCGGGCCGAGGCGGCGCATCAGGGGGTGCCGGGGGCCGGGGGCGCGGTCGCTGAAGACGCGGTGCAGGTCCGCCTCGAGGGCGTCCAGCATTGCGGTGCGGTCCTCGGTCTGCGCGCGGTCCAGTCCGAGGAGTGCGGCATCACCGCCGCCGGGTGCGAGATCGCCGTCGCCGATGTCGTCGACGAGCCGGGCGAAGCCGTAGACGGCCATCAGGTCACTCCGCCAGGCACGGGGCAGGAAGAACGGCGCCACCGGGAAGTTCTCGTGTGCGGCCTTGTCGAGCACGGTGCGCGTCTGTGCGGCGGCCGGCCCGCCGGTGATTCTCGCCCGCCGATGGATGACGGTGCGCGTCGACGCCTCCCCTTCACTCACCGCGGGCTGCCCGGCGCATTTCGGAGCCGGAGCGAACCAGTACCCATTGCCGTCACGTCTCCCGTTCTACACCGCCAAGCCAAAGCATCCCATTTCGGACACGCCGCAGGTCACGGCGCGCCCCGAACGAGCCTTCCTTCGCCCGCTCAGGTGAGCATTGCCCGACTTATACCACTTGCGCTGTTCAGTACCCGTACAGCTTACGCCGTACATCTCGCCCGCGTACGAGGGGGTACCGAAGCCTCGGGCAGCGATCCGGACACCATCGGCAACGATCCAACTGTTCCCGCCCCCGGATGAGTTGACCATCCGTTAACGCTCACCGCAGCGCTCGAAGACCCCCGCGAGCCGGACTCGCGGAGGCCTTCGGGAACGGGCTGGGTCAAGGGGGCGGGGCTATTTGCCCGTCTCCTTCTCGTATGCCTTGATCACTTCGTCCGTCGGACCGTCCATCAGGAGCTCACCGCGCTCCAGCCACAGCACCCGGTCACAGGTGTCCCGGATCGACTTGTTGTTGTGGCTGACCAGGAAGACCGTGCCGGCCTCCTTGCGCAGCTCGCGGATGCGGGCCTCGGACCGCTTCTGGAACTTGCGGTCACCGGTGGCCAGCGCCTCGTCGATCATCAGGACGTCGTGGTCCTTGGCCGCCGCGATGGAGAACCGCAGCCGGGCCGCCATACCGGAGGAGTAGGTGCGCATCGGCAGCGAGATGAAGTCGCCCTTCTCGTTGATGCCGGAGAAGTCGACGATCTCCTGGTAGCGCTCCTTGATCTGCTCGCGGCTCATGCCCATGGCGAGCCCGCCGAGGATGACGTTGCGCTCACCGGTCAGGTCGTTCATCAGGGCCGCGTTGACGCCGAGCAGGGAGGGCTGGCCATTGGTGTAGACCTTGCCCTTCTCGGCGGGGAGCAGGCCCGCGATGGCGCGCAGCAGCGTGGACTTGCCGGAGCCGTTGGAGCCGATCAGACCGATCGCCTCGCCCCGGTACGCGGTGAAGGAGACGCCCTTGACCGCGTGCACCTTGCGTACGCCGCGCTCCTGGCCGCGCTTGACGATGCGGCTCAGGGCGGCGGTGGCGCTGCCCTTGCCCGTCTTCGCGCCGTTGACGCGGTAGACGATGTGCAGCTCGTCGGCGATGACGGTGGGGATGTGCCCCTCTTGGGGGTTGGTGTCGTCAGCCACGGCCGTAACGCTCCTCAGCCTTCCAGAAGTAGACGAAGCCGCCGACGGCGACGAGCACCGCCCAGCCGAGCGCGATCGCCCAGACGTGGTGCGGGAGGTTGTCGCGGTCGTAGCCGCCGATGAGCGCGAAGCGCATCAGATCCATGTAGACGGCGGCGGGATTCAGCTGCAGGACGTCGGCGACCCATGGGGGGCTCTCCGCAAGCATCGCCCGGATCGAGAACATCACGCCGGATGCGTACATCCACGTCCGCATGACGAACGGCATCAGCTGTGCGAGGTCGGGGGTCTTGCTGCCCAGCCTGGCCATGATCATTGCGAGGCCCGTGTTGAACAGGAACTGCAGGGCGAGCGCCGGGATGATCAGCAGCCAGGACAGGCGCGGATAGCTCCCGAAGCCGATCGCGACGACGAACAGCACAATCATCGAGAACAGCAGCTGCTGGAGCTGCTGCAGCGAGAACGAGATCGGCAGCGAGGCCCGCGGGAAGTGCAGCGCGCGCACCAGGCCGAGATTGCCCGAGATGGCGCGGACACCCGCCATCACCGAGCTCTGCGTGAAGGTGAAGACGAAGACGCCCGTGACCAGGAACGGGATGTAGATCTCCTTGGTCATACCCCGGTCGGCCTTCAGGATCATGCCGAAGATCAAGAAGTAGACGAGGGCGTTCAGCAGCGGCGTCGCCACCTGCCAGACCTGGCCCAGCTTCGCCTGGCTGTACTGAGCGGTCAGCTTGGCGCTGGCGAAGGCGGAGATGAAATGCCGCCGGTCCCACAGCTCCTGGACGTACTGCGGCAGGCTGGGGCGGGCCCCACTCTGCGAGAGCCCGTACTTCTGGGCCCGCTGGGCCGCAGTGAGCCCTTCGTCGGAAGCTGGCGGGGCACTCATGGCGACCGCACTGTCGTGCGTTGTCTCGCTCACAGTTGACACTTTCGTCCTCAATGTGCGCTGCCGGGGTCACGCCCCGCATCGCGCCTGATGCTCTTGGATACGAGCTTCTCAGATGACGGGAGGGCGGCCCAGTCGGGTCAGTCGCCAAACGGTAGCCCACTTCATGGGGCGCCTGTCACCGCACGGTGTCGTCCAGCCCTCCTTGAAGCCGGCCAGCCAGACCCGCAGCGCGGGCCAGGAGGGACGGCGGGCCAGGGTGAGCAGGAACCAGACACCGAGATAGACCGGAACCAGCACGGCAGGCAGGTTGCGGCGGGCCAGCCACACACGGTTACGGGCCACCATCCGGTGGTAGACCGCGTGCCTGCTGGGGGCCATGGTCGGGTGCAGCAGCAGCATGTCCGCGCGGTAGTCGATCAGCCACCCTGCGTTGAGTGCCCGCCAGGCCAGGTCCGTCTCCTCGTGCGCGTAGAAGAAGTCGTCGGGCAGCCCGCCGATCTCCTGGAAGACCTTCGTACGGACGGCATTGGCGCCGCCGAGGAAGGTGGTGACGCGCGAGGAGCGCATCGGGTCGGAGGCACGCAGCCGCGGCACGTGCCGGCGCTGGGTCTCGCCGGTGTCCGGGTCGGCGATCCGGAAGCTGATGATGCCGAGCTCGGGGTCCTCGGCGAACGCCTGCCGGCACAGCTCGGCGGTGTCCTCCCTGGCCAGCAGCCCGTCGTCATCGAGGAAGAGCAGGATGTCGACCTCGCTGCCGCCGGGCCCGAACGCCTCTATGCCGACGTTACGGCCCGCCGGGATGCCGAGGTTCTCCGGCAGCTCGACGGTCCGGACGCCCTCGGGGAGCTCGGGCAGCGGCGAACCGTTGCCGACGACGACGACCTCGACCCGCTCGCCGTCCTGCTTGGCGACCGAGTCCAGCAGCGCGCGCAGCTCGTCGGGGCGGTTGCCCATCGTGAGAACAACCGCACCGACGCGCATCTGGGACGCCCCCGTCACTTGAGCCTGCTGGAGGCGAGGATGGACACGAGGTGGAGCAGGGTCTGGACGAGCGCGATGCCGGCGAGCACGGCGACGCCCAGGCGGGAGAAGAACAGGTCGTCCCTGATCGTGTCCAGGACCGCCAGGCCCAGGATCAGCAGGGACGCCTCGACTCCGAGGACGAGCCGGTGGAACTTCAGCGCCGCGGCGGCCTTGCGGGCCAGCGCCATGCCGGACGAGCGCGGCTCGGACGCCGCTTCCTTGACCGGCGGCAGACCGCCCTGGTGACGTGCGACACCGACGAGGTCGGTCTCGGCCTTGATCAGGATGGCGCCGAGGGCGGCGAGGGTGCCGAGGAAGGCCCACAGCCAGTCGATCCGCCCGGAGCCCCACAGATCGGCGGCGCGCAAGCCGAAGCCGACCAGGACCGCGGCGTCGCACAGGTAGGCGCCGACCCGGTCCAGGTACACCCCGCCGAGCGAGAACTGCTTCTTCCAGCGGGCGACCTCGCCGTCGACACAGTCGAGCAGCAGGTAGAGCTGCACCATCAGCACGCCGAGCACGGCGCCCGCGATCCCCGGCACCAGCAGTGCCGGGGCGGCGAGGACGCCGAAGACGGTCATCAGGTAGGTCAGCTGGTTGGGCGTGACCCGGGTGTTCACCAGGTGCCGGTCGATGCGCAAGGAGATCTCGCGCATGTAGAGCCGGCCGGCCCAGTGCTCGCCGCTCCGCCGGTCCTTCACCCCCGGGGGGTGAACGACCGGGCGGAGCTCAGCTACCGATGGCTTCTGCATAGTCGGCGTAAGCGTCCCTGATCTGGTCGGTGGACAGGTCCAGGTGCTCCAGGATGGTGTAGCGCCCTGGGCGGGTCTTCGGCGCGTACTCGACGGCCGCGACGAATTCCTCGTCGGTGAAGCCGATCTCGCCGGGCGTGACCGGCAGGCCGTGCCGGCGCAGCACCTCGACCATCAGCCGGCACATCTCCTTGTCCCCGCGCAGATGCGTGGCGAAGGCGGCGGCGAGGCCGCACTGCTCGCCATGGCTCGCGGCGCGCTTGGGGTAGAGGATGTCGAGCGCGTGGTTGATCTCGTGGCAAGCGCCGGACGCCGGGCGGCTGTCGCCGGCCACCGACATCGAGATGCCGGTCAGGACGAGGCCCTCGGCGAGCACCTGGAGGAAGGCGTCGTCGCCGACGCCTCCGGGGTGCCGCAGCACGGCCTCGCCGGCCTGGCGCGCCATGGCGGCGGCCAGCCCGTCGATCGCCTCTCCGGTCTCGCGGTGGGAGAGCTCCCAGTCCGCGACCGCGGAGATGTTGGAGATCGCATCGCCGATGCCGGAGCGGACGAACCGGACCGGGGCCTCACGGATGATGTCGAGGTCGATCACCACGGCGATCGGGTTCGGCACACCGTACGAGCCACGGCCCGCGTCGTTGTCCAGGGTGGCGACCGGCGAGCACAGGCCGTCGTGCGACAGGTTCGTCGCGACGGCGACCAGCGGCAGGCCGATCCGCGCCGCGGCGAACTTGGCGCAGTCGATGATCTTGCCGCCGCCGAGGCCCACGACCGCGTCGTAGTGCCCCTTCTTCATGGCGTCGGCGAGCTTGATCGCCTCGTCCAGGGTGCCGCCGCCGACCTCGTACCACTCGGCGCCCGGCAGCGCGGGCGACAGCCGCTCGCGCAGCCGTGCACCCGAGCCGCCGCTGATCGCGATGGCGAGCTTGCCGGACGCGGAGATGCGCTGATCGGCCAGCAGGCCCGCCAGGTCGTCCAGGGCGCCGGCGTTGATGTCGACGACGACCGGGGACGGAATGAGGCGGGTCAGTACTGGCATGCGATCTCACGGCCCTTCGCGAGGTCCTCGTGGTTGTCGATCTCGACCCACTTGACGTCGCCGATCGGGGCCACGTCCACCTTGAAGCCGCGGTTGACGAGCTCCTGGTAGCCGTCCTCGTAGTAGAGGTCGGGGTCCCGCTCGAAGGTGGTCTTCAGCGCGTCGGCGAGCTCCTCGGCGGCCGAGCCCTCGATGAGGGTGACACCGATGTACTCGCCGGTGGCCTCGGCCGGGTCCATCAGCTTGGTGATGCGCTGGACGCCCTTCTCGGGGTCCACGATGACCTTCATCTCCTCGTCGGCCAGCTGCTTGACCGTGTCGAGGGCGAGGATGATCTTCTGGCCGTTGCCGCGGGCGGCAAGCAGGGTCCGCTCGACGGAGACCGGGTGCACGGTGTCACCGTTGGCGAGGATCACATCGTGCTTGATGGCGTCACGGCCGCACCACAGGGAGTAGGCGTTGTTCCACTCCTCGGCCTTGTCGTTGTCGATGAGGGTCAGCTTGAGGCCGTACTTCGCCTCCAGGGCCGCCTTGCGCTCGTAGACGGCTTCCTTCTTGTAGCCGACGATGATCGCGACCTCGGTCAGACCGATCTCGGCGAAGTTGCCGAGGGTCAGGTCGAGGATGGTGGTGTCACCATCGACCGGCACCAGAGCCTTGGGCAGGGTGTCGGTGTAGGGGCGCAGACGCCGTCCGGCGCCGGCGGCCAGCACGAGGCCGATCATGCGGGTTCTCCTTCATCGTGTACGGCGGGTGCTCCGGAAGAGACCCAGAAGCGGATGCTCTCGACGAGCACCAGCAGCGCCAGGACCACGGCAAGTGCCGTGAGCGCGATTGTGAAACCTGAGGGGGACAGCCCTGCGGCCAGGACGGTCACTGCGAGGACGCGTCCTTCGTGGCCGCCGGTTGCCCGGACCAGCCACCGCGGCGGGGCCCCGGTGCCACCGCGGATGCGGTAGACGGTGTCGTAGTGATGGTAGGCGACGGCCGCAACCAGCCCGAACGCCGCGGGCAGCGCTCCGGGGACGTCCGACCGGGCCGCCAGGACCAGGATCGTGGTGTATTCGCCGGCCCGGAAGAAGGGCGGCACCAGCCAGTCGAGGGCGCCCTTGAGTGGGCGGGACACGGCCGCGCCGGCCAGCAGCGCGGAGCAGACGGCGACGCCGACGGTGAGCCAGGAGGAGGGGTCGTCCTCGAAGATCACCCAGATCAGCAGCACCGCGGCCGAGAGAAACGCCATAGCCGGCGCGAGGTAGGAACCGGTCCGCCCGCGGCCACGGGCGCCGCCGGCGATCAGCTCGGCCAGCGGTCCGGAGTCGGCGAGGTCGGCCAGTGCCTGCGCGGCGCGGTCGGTGCGCCGGGCCCGCCGGGTCAGCGAGCGCAGCACCCGGCCCGCCGTGGTGTAGGAGGCGGCCAGGGCGCAGCCGATGAGCAGGGCGTAGAAGACGATGCGCGGGGTGGTCAGCGCCGTCAGTACGGCGATCATGGCCCATCGCTCGCCGATGGGCAGCACGATCATCCGGCGCACCCAGACCGTCCAGCCGACGCTGTCGAGCTTGTCGGAGAGCGCGGCGGTGGGGCTGGTGTTCGCGGCCGCGTCGTGGTTCGCCTCGTTGAAGGAGAAGTCGACGACATGGCGGCAGGTCTGCAGCACCATCGCGCCGAGCGCCAGCGCCCAGACGTCGTCCCCGCCGCGGGCCGCGCCCAGGGCGAGGCCCGCGTAGTACGCGTATTCCTTGGCCCGGTCGAAGGTGGCGTCCAGCCAGGCACCCATCGTCGAGTACTGGAGCGAGTAGCGGGCGAGCTGCCCGTCGGTGCAGTCCAGGACGAAGGAGAAGAGGAGCAGGAGCCCGGCGGCGATGAAGCCGCCGCGGCTTCCGGTGGCCGCGCAGCCCGCCGCGATCAGCGCGGTGAGCAGGGACGCGGTGGTGACCTGGTTGGGGGTGAGGCCGCGCCGCGCGCACCAGCGGGCGAGGTAGCGGGAGTAGGGGCTGATGCAGTACGTGGTGAAGAACCCGTCGCGGGACTTCACGGCGGTCCGCAGCCGTACGGCCTCGTCGTCCACCGCGGCAACGGCTTCCTTGGCGTCCTCGCGCTGCGCCGGAGTGAGCGCGACGGTGGCGACCAGGCTGCCCAGCTCGACGCGGTGCAGGCCGATGTCCTCACGGTCCAGGGACTCGGTGAGGGTGTCGGTCAGGACGTCGGTGAGGTGGGCGGTGCCGGCGCCGACCGGGATCTTGCCGGTCGCGCGGACCAGCGCGGCGCGCGCCTCGGGCTGCGCGGTGAGCGCTCCCGGCACGGCGGCGGCCGGGAACCGCGGGTCGGTCAGCGCCAGCCGCAGGGCGTGCGGATGTCCGACGAAGCGGGGGTCGACGACGGCGACCCGCTCCTGGGCGGGCGCGGCGGCGATCAGCTCGGCGGCGGCCGCGGCATCGTTCGCCGTACGGACGTCGAAGCCCAGCGTGCGCAGGTCGGCTTCGAGCGGCGACCCGGCGACCGGCGGACCGGTGAGGATGGCGGTCGACAGACGAACTCACTCCTTGGATGCTGACAAGGCAGCGCCGGTCGGTCCGCATTCGATACGAACTACCCGGGCAGCGGGCGTGGCACACCTGGCACCCCTGGGGGCCGGGTGGCACGTCGGCAGAGGCTATCGGATCGCCGGATGCGGCCGTTCACCGCGCATTCACCGCACGATCGAGTGACCGACGGCTGCGCCTGCCGCGATCATCATGGTGGATCGGATGCTCCATGAACAACTGCCGTCCTGACCAGGTGCTCGATCCGGTGCCGTTATGAGCGGGCTGGTCACGGGTGGTGCGAGTTGTGCCGGGGGCAGGTGTGGCGAGGACCATGCGCCCGGTGTGGCCCCGCTCACGGCCGACCGCCCCGATGGCCCGTGAGTGTCGCGCGCCCCCGGTTTTGCATTCGGACACAGTTTCGGCCCCCGACAAATCACCGCGGCACCGTGCACCACCTGGGCCCGCTCTGCGCCTGATGTGCATGCGGGTGGGGCAGACTTGGCGTCGAAGACCGACGACAAGGATGGGCATGCCGATCACACCTGCCAATGGACAGACTGCCGGGATCCCGGCGGCGAGCATCGCGGACGGCGCCGCCGAACCGATCTTGCTGGAGCTGGTCGACGAGGACGGCAAGACGATCGGCACCGCGGAGAAACTCGCCGCCCATCAGCCTCCTGGGCAGCTGCACCGGGCGTTTTCGGTCTTCCTTTTCGACGAGAAGGGCCGACTGCTGCTCCAGCGCCGGGCACTGTCGAAGTACCACTCCCCCGGTGTGTGGTCCAACACCTGCTGCGGGCACCCGTACCCCGGCGAGACACCGTTCGCGGCCGCGGCCCGGCGGACCGCCGAGGAGCTGGGGCTGGCGCCCACGCTGCTGGCCGAGGCCGGCACGGTGCGCTACAACCACCCCGATCCGGCCTCCGGCCTGGTGGAGCAGGAGTACAACCACCTGTTCGTCGGGCTGGTGCGGGCCGAGCCCGCGCCCGATCCCGACGAGATCGGCGAGATCGCGTTCGTGACGCCGCAGGAACTGGCCGAGCAGCATGCCCAGGTGCCGTTCTCCGCGTGGTTCATGACCGTGCTGGACGCGGCGCGCCCGGCCGTCCGCGAGCTCACCGGGCAGGCGGCGGGCTGGTAGCGAGCGGGATGAGCGGCAGCTCGGCCCAGATGGCCTTGCCGCCGTTCACGATGTGCTCGACATCGCATTTGCCGCCCGCCTCCGCGGTCAGCACCTTGACCAGCCACAGCCCGCGGCCGCCGACATCACCCTCGTCCGCCTCCAGTGCCTTGGGGCGGTAGGGGTGGTTGTCCTCGACCGCGACGCGCAGCCAGTTCGCCCCGATGGTGAGCTGTACGGCGATCTCGGGCGAGAGCAGGGCGGCGTGCTGAACGGCGTTGGTGACAAGTTCGGAGACGATCAGCAGCAGAGCGTCCACGATGTCGGCGGCGACCGGCACTCGCTGTTCGTCGAGCAGATCCCGTACCGCGTGGCGCGCCTGCGGCACCGACGACTCCAGCGCCGGGGCGGTGAACCGCCAGGCGCCTTCGTAGACGAGCGGGGAGGTCAGCTCCTCGGGGGGTTCTGCGGGGGGTCCGGAAGGCATCCTCACAGGAAGAGTGTTGAGAATGTGTTGGTCCGGACCGACCCCCTGAACACAAGTCAGCGCCTATCGACGCCTTTTGGCTGTTTTGGTGCGCCCCGATCGATCTGACGACCGCTCCTGTTCCCTTTATTCCGTCTTTACGGACTGCCGCGGAAGGCCACCGAACGGTCCACGCCATGACCGTCGGGGGTTACGGCTCGGTACGGGAGCCGGATCCGGCCACGTTCCCGTATCAGGGGCACGGGCGGGTCACCCTACGTCAGCAGGCCCGGTGCCTGAGCACCGGGCCTGCTGTCTTTATGAGTAGCGGGGACAGGATTTGAACCTGCGACCTCTGGGTTATGAGCCCAGCGAGCTACCGAGCTGCTCCACCCCGCGTCGGTGAACACCACAGTACGGGGTGACCGACGCAGGACCAAATCGATTGTTCGAGGGCCGGGCGGAGGCGCGAAACGTGCCCGTCCCGCTCACACCGCGTGGCTGGTGATCCGGCCGGCGTCCACCGCGATGCGACGCGTGGTGTGGACCGCGTCCAGCATCCGCCGGTCGTGCGTGACCAGCAGCAGCGTGCCCGGGTACGAGGCGAGCGCCGACTCCAGCTGTTCGATGGCCGGGAGGTCGAGGTGGTTGGTGGGCTCGTCGAGGACGAGGAGGTTGACCCCGCGGCCTTGCAGGAGGGCCAGCGCGGCGCGGGTCCGCTCGCCCGGCGAGAGGGTACGGGCGGGGCGCAGCACATGCGCCGCCTTCAGGCCGAACTTCGCCAGCAGGGTCCGGACATCGGCGGGCGAGAGGTCCGGTACGCAGGCGCGGAAGGCGTCCATGAGCGGTTCGTCGCCCAGGCCCTGTGCACCGAACAGGGCGCCGCGCGCCTGGTCGATCTCGCCGACCACCACGCCGGGGCCCAGCGCGGCGTGCCCCTCGTCCAGCGCGAGACGGCCGAGGAGTGCGGCGAGGAGGGTGGACTTGCCGGAGCCGTTGGGGCCGGTGATGGCGACCCGGTCCGCCCAGTCGATCTGCAGGTCCACCGGGCCGAAGCGGAAGTCGCCGCGGCGGACCTCGGCGCCACGGAGGGTGGCCACCACGGCGCCGGCCCGGGGCGCCGCGGCGATCTCCATCCGCAGCTCCCACTCCTTGCGCGGCTCCTCGACGACATCGAGCCGCTCGATCAGCCGCTGGGTCTGCTTGGCCTTGGCGGCCTGCTTCTCGGTGGCCTCCACGCGCGCCTTGCGGCCGATCTTGTCGTTGTCCGGGGCCTTGCGGCGGGCGTTCTTGACGCCCTTCTCCATCCAGTTGCGCTGGGTGTGCGCGCGGGTCTCCAGGGAGGCCCTGGTATCGGCGTACTCCTCGTACTCCTCGCGGGCGTGCCGCCGGGCCCGCTCGCGCTCCTCCAGGTAGGAGGCGTAGCCGCCGCCGTAGGTGTTGACCTGCTGCTGGGCGAGGTCGAGCTCGACGACGCGGCTGACCGTACGGGTCAGGAACTCGCGGTCGTGGCTGACCAGGACCGTGCCCGCGCGCAGCCCGGTGACAAAGGACTCCAGCCTCCGCAGACCGTCCAGATCGAGGTCGTTGGTGGGCTCGTCCAGCAGGAAGATGTCGTAGCGGGAGAGCAGCAGCGAGGCGAGCGAGGCGCGGGCGGCCTGGCCACCGGAGAGGGAGGTCATCGGCTGGTCGAGGCTGACCGTGAGGCCGAGCTGGGCGGCGGTCTCCTCGGCGCGGTCGTCGAGGTCGGCGGCGCCCAGCGCGAGCCAGCGCTCGAGGGCGACGGCGTACGCGTCGTCCGCGCCGGGCCGCTCCTCGACCAGGGCCTGGGTGGTGGCGTCCAGGGTGCGCTGGGCCTCGGCGACGCCGGTGCGGCGGGCGAGGAAGTGCCGTACGGATTCTCCGGGGCGGCGGTCGGGCTCCTGCGGGAGATGGCCGACGGTGGCGGTGGGCGGGCTGAGGGCGAGCTTGCCCTCCTCCGGGGTGTCCAGGCCGGCCAGCAGGCGCAGCAGCGTGGACTTGCCCGCGCCGTTGGCGCCGACGAGGCCGATCACATCGCCGGGGGCGACGACCAGATCGAGGCCGGAGAACAGGACGCGCTCGCCGTGGCCGGCGGCGAGGTCTTTGGCGACAAGAGTTGCTGACATCAGACCGCCGATCGTATCCGGGCGTACCCTCGGCGGTCGCTCTAATATCCGGGGCATGGAACCGGCTCTGAAGACGCATGTCAGCGACGGCACGGCGACCGTCACCATCAGCAACACCGGCAAGCGCAATGCGATGACCGTGCAGATGTGGCGGGATCTGCCGCCGCTGCTGGAGCGGCTGGCGGGTGACCGTGCCGTACGGCAGCTGGTGCTGACGGGCGAGGGCGGGACGTTCTGCGCCGGGGCGGACATCGGGTCGCTGCGGGAGCCGTCGGGGGAGTCCCAGGGGCTGGCGGTGGCGGCGGAGGAGGCGCTGGCGGCGTTCCCCGGGCCGACGCTGGCGGCGATACGCGGGTATTGCGTGGGGGGCGGCTGTCAGCTGGCGGCCGCGTGCGATCTGCGGTTCGCGGAGGAGGGCACGCTGTTCGGGGTGACACCGGCGAAGCTGGGGGTCGTCTATCCGGCGTCCGCCACCCGGCGGCTGGTGCGGCTGGTCGGGCCCGCCGCCGCCAAGTACCTGCTCTTTTCAGGGGAGTTGATCGACTGTGCGCGGGCGCTGCGTACCGGGCTGGTGGACGAGGTGCTGCCCGAGGGCGAGCTGGACAAGCGGGTTGCGGACTTCACCGCGGTGCTGGCCGGGCGGTCGCTGCTGACGCAGACCGCGGCCAAGGAACTGGCCGACGGGACGTGGGACGTCCTGCCTGCCGAGGCCGAGGAACGGGGCGCGCACTGGGCCGCGCAGGCGCGCGAGAGCGGCGACACCGTGGAGGGTGCCGCCGCCTTCCTGGAGCGCCGGGCGCCGCGCTTCACCTGGCCCGCTGGCTGACGCCCAGGTCCTACGCGCCCGTCTTCTCCCCCATCAGGATGAACCGGCTGTGCTCCCGCAGCAGCGCGGTGACCTCGGCCGATGCCTTGTCCGGGGCGCCCGCGTCGTAGGGCGGCTGCGGGTCGTACTCGATGCCGAGCTGGATCGTCTGGGCCATGGTGTCCCCGGCGATCCGGCCCGCCAGGGTCAGTCCCATGTCGATGCCGGCCGAGACGCCGGCCGCCGTGACGTACTTGCCGTCGAAGACCACCCGCCGGCCGGTCGGCTCGGCGCCGAGCTGTGGCAGCTGGTCCAGTGCGAGCCGGTGCACACCGAGGTCGTCCAGGTGGTGTGGGCATCGACGGCGCGGATCCACTCGTGCAGCGCGCCGTTGTCCATGTGCGCGATCTGACCCGGGCCACCGGGTACGACGAGGATGTCCGGCGCGGTGACCTCGCTCAGCGCGGCGTCGGCGACCAGCCCCAGCGAGCCGACCTCGTTGCGGTAGGTGCCGGCGCGCTCGCCGACGTACACCACCTCCGCTCCCGGGAGGCGGCTGAGGGTCTCGTAGGGGCCGATGGCGTCCAGGGCGGTGAAGCGGTCGTAGAGGAGGATGGCGATCTGCATGTGAGGACTCCTGTTGATGGTGGTGGTGAATGGGGTCGGTCGGGTGGGGGCCGGGTGGGCCGCGGTGGGGGTCGGGTGGGCCGCGGTGGGGGTCGGGTGGGCCGCGGTGGGGGATCGGGCGAGCTGCGGTGGGGGACCGGGTGACTCCCGGTCGGGGACCGGGTGGGCCCTGGCGCGGGCTCTGA
Organism: Streptomyces sp. NPDC048483; assembly: GCF_040651455.1. Lineage (NCBI taxonomy): Bacteria > Bacillati > Actinomycetota > Actinomycetes > Kitasatosporales > Streptomycetaceae > Streptomyces > Streptomyces sp. NPDC048483. Next base: position 43,392 of record NZ_JBEZJZ010000017.1, on the reverse strand, counting down.
CGGGGCCCCGGTTGGGGAAATCACGCTGCGCGCCACGGGAATACCGCCCGGTCCGCACCGCGTTGTGGCCCCGAAGGGGGCGCTCGCCTCCCCTACGGGATCTGTTCGACCGCGCCGTAGGGGTACCGGCCCGATAGGGACAGCCCGGTCAGCTCACCGGTGCAGGGGCCGGCCGGAAGCGGCGGCGGTATTCGGCCGGGGCGGCGCCCAGTACCCGTATGAAGGCGCGGCGCATCGCCTCGGGGGTGCCGTAGCCGCAGTGGCGGGAGACCTCCTCGATGCCGTCGGCGGTGTCCTCGAGGCGTCGGCGGGCGGCCTCCAGGCGCGTACGGTCCACATAGCGTCCCGGCGTCATCCCGACCTCGTCGCGGAACGCGCGGGCGAAGTGCCGCGGCGAGAGTCCGGCGCGGGCCGCGAGGGCGTCGACGGACAGATCCGACGCCGGGTTCTCGGTGATCCACTGCTGGACGTCGCGCAGCGGGCGCCGCTCCGCCGTCTGGACGGCGAGCTGGGCGCTGAACTGGGTCTGGTTGCCGGGTCGGCGCAGGAAGACGACCAGGTGGCGGGCGATGGCCAGCGCGAGGTCGCGGCCGAGGTCCTCCTCCACCAGGCCCAGCGCCAGGTCGATACCGGCCGTGACGCCCGCGGAGGTGACGAAGTCGCTGTCCCGTACGTAGATCGGCTCCGGTTCGACGCGGACGGCGGGGAACCGTCGCGCCAGGGTGTCGCACAGCGCCCAGTGGGTGGTCGCGCGGCGCCCGTCCAGGAGGCCGGCCTCGGCGAACAGCAGCGCTCCGCTGCACACCGAGACCTTCCGCCGGGCGCGGGGCGCCTGCGTCCGCAGCCAGTCGATCAGCGCGGGGTCGGGGTTCCTGGTGCCGGCTCCGCCCGGCACCAGGAGGGTGTGCGGCGGCCCGGCGTCGGCGAGCGCGAGGTCCGGGGTGAGCGTCAGCCCGCTGGAGGTGCGGACCGGGCCGCCGTCCAGGCTTGCCGTACGGATCCGGTAGGCGCCCGGGGTACGGACATTGGCGCCGCTGAGGACCTCGACCGGCCCGCTGACGTCAAGACTCTGCAGGCCGTCGAAGAGGACAACCAGCACATCGCGCTGTTCCATGCCTCCATCCTGGAGCGGGGCGGCGATGGCGGCAATGACGAGTTTCCCACCATTTCTGCCACCCGCTGCGGGCCGGGGGCGGGGAGACGGACCCGCAAGAACCTCCCATACCGAGCGGTCGGTAACCTGCCGCCATGACCTCTACGAGCGCACTGCCCGACAACGCCGGACGCCAGTGTCACCACGTCGTCAACCCCTTCCACTCGACGCACTACTTCGCGCCGGAGTTCTCCGCCGAACTCGCGAAGACCGGCCTCGAGAACCGCCGGGCCGCCTACTTCGCCGCACGGGGCGCCGCCATGGGCGCGGTGGGCCCCGGCACCATCACGGCCACCTTCTACAACTTCAACCACGAGCTCATCGCGCAGCACGTGCCGCACGTCTGGTCGGTCACCACGCCGGAGGCCGTACTGGAGGCCCGGCTGGCCGCGGTCGACGCCACACTGCACCGGCTGCTCGGGGCCGAGGCCCTCGCATCCCCCGAGATGGCGGAGGCGGCCCGGCTGGCGCTGCGCGCCACCGAGGGCTGCGCCCGCCAGGCCCGCCCGCTGTACGCCGCGCACGCCGACCTGCCCGTACCGGACGCCCCCCACCTGGCCTACTGGCACGCCGCGACGCTGCTGCGCGAACACCGCGGCGACGGCCATCTGATGGCGCTGCTGGACGCCGAACTGGACGGCCTGGAGGCGCTGGTCACCCACACCGCCAGCGGCCGCGGGATGAGCTACCGGGGCGTGATGGCGACCCGCGGCTGGTCGGAGGACGACTGGCAGGCCGCGCAGGAGCGGCTGCGGACCCGCGGGCTCCTGGACGCCGAGGGTGAGTTGACCGAGGCGGGCACGCAGCTGCGCAAGGACCTGGAACGCCGGACCGACCGGCTGGACCGGGCCCCGTACGAGCATCTGGGCGCCGAGGGCGTGGCCCGGCTCACCGAGCTGGCGACCGGTTTCGCCGGCGCGGCGATGAACGCCGGGGCCTTCCCTGCGGAGATGTTCGGCAAGTAGGGCAACGCCCGGTGCCAGGCCGCCGGGGTGTGCGTGCGCCTTCTCACACCCCGGCGCGCTCGGCCGGGCGGTGCGACAGTCCGGCCCGCCACCCGGCACAATGCAGGCTCAGGCAAGCGCTGGAAGGCGGGGCAGGATCAACGTGACGGCATCCACTGTGTCCACTGGGTCTCTCGGGTCCCTCGAAGCGAGGATCGCCGAGGAGCTCGGCGTCAAGGAGCGGCAGGTCAAGGCCGCGGTCGAACTGCTCGACGGTGGTTCGACCGTCCCGTTCATCGCGCGCTACCGCAAGGAAGCCACCGAGATGCTCGACGATGCGCAGCTGCGCACGCTCGAGGAGCGGCTGCGGTATCTGCGGGAGCTGGAGGAACGCCGGACCTCGATCCTGGAATCCGTACGGACCCAGGGCAAATTGGACGCCGCCCTGGAGGCGCAGATCCGGGGCGCCGAGTCCAAGGCGCGCCTGGAGGACATCTACCTCCCGTACAAGCCCAAACGGCGCACCAAGGCACAGATCGCGCGGGAGGCGGGGCTGGAGCCGCTGGCCGACGGGCTGCTGGGCGACCCGTCGGTGGAGCCGGCCGCGGCGGCCGCGGCGTTCGTGGACGCGGACAAGGGTGTGACCGATGCGGCCGCCGCCCTGGAGGGCGCGCGGGCCATCCTGACCGAGCGGTTCGGCGAGGACGCGGATCTGATCGGCGAGCTGCGCGAGCGGATGTGGTCGCGCGGGCAGGTCGCGGCGAAGGTGCGCGAGGGCAAGGAGGAGGCGGGCGCGAAGTTCGCGGACTACTTCGACTTCGCCGAGCCGTTCACGGAGCTGCCGTCGCACCGGGTGCTGGCGATGTTCCGCGGTGAGAAGGAGGAGATCCTCGAGCTCGCGCTGGAGCCGGAGGCCCCGTCGTCGGCGACCGAGGGTCCGAGCTCCTACGAGCGGTCCATCGCGCACCGCTTCGGCATCGCCGATCGTGGCCGACCGGCCGACAAGTGGCTGCAGGACACGGTCCGTTGGGCGTGGCGTACCCGCGTCCAGGTGCACCTCGGGATCGATCTGCGGCTGCGGCTGCGGCAGGCCGCCGAGGACGAGGCGGTGCGGGTCTTCGCGTCCAACCTGCGCGATCTGCTGCTGGCGGCGCCCGCCGGGACGCGCGCCACGATGGGCCTGGACCCCGGTTTCCGTACGGGGGTGAAGGTCGCCGTCGTGGATGCGACCGGCAAGGTGGCCGCCACCGAGACCATCTACCCGCATGTCCCGCAGCAGAAGTGGGATGCCTCGCTGGCCACGCTGGCGAAGCTGGCGCGCGAGCACAAGGTCGAACTGATCGCGATCGGCAACGGCACCGCCTCGCGCGAGACCGACAAGCTGGCGGCCGATCTGATCGCCGCGCAGCCGGAGCTGAAGCTGACGAAGGTGATGGTGTCCGAGGCGGGCGCCTCGGTGTACTCCGCTTCCGCGTTCGCCTCCCAGGAACTGCCCGACATGGATGTGTCGCTGCGCGGCGCGGTGTCCATCGCCCGGCGCCTCCAGGACCCGCTGGCCGAACTGGTCAAGATCGATCCCAAGTCGATCGGCGTCGGCCAGTACCAGCACGATCTGTCCGAGGTGAAGCTGTCGCGCTCGCTGGACGCGGTGGTCGAGGACTGTGTGAACGGCGTCGGGGTGGACGTCAACACCGCGTCCGCGCCGCTGCTTTCGCGGGTGTCGGGCATCGGTTCCGGCCTCGCCGAGAACATCGTCACGCACCGGGACAGCAACGGCCCGTTCCGCTCCCGTAAGGCCCTCAAGGACGTGGCGCGGCTCGGCCCGAAGGCGTACGAGCAGTGCGCGGGCTTCCTGCGGATCCGGGGCGGCGACGACCCGCTGGACGGGTCCAGCGTGCACCCGGAGGCGTATCCGGTGGTGCGCCGGATGGTCGCGTCGGCGGGCGGCGAGGTCGGCTCGCTGATCGGCAACTCGGCGGTGCTGCGCACGCTGAAGGCCGCGGACTTCGTCGATGACGCCTTCGGTCTGCCGACCGTCAACGACATCCTCCAGGAGCTGGAGAAGCCGGGCCGCGACCCGCGTCCGGTCTTCAAGACGGCGACCTTCAAGGAGGGCGTGGAGAAGATCGGTGATCTGCAGCCGGGGATGCTCCTGGAGGGCGTGGTGACCAATGTCGCCGCCTTCGGGGCGTTCGTGGACGTGGGTGTGCACCAGGACGGTCTGGTGCATGTGTCGGCGATGTCGAAGAACTTCGTCAAGGACCCGCGGGATGTGGTGAAGCCGGGCGACATCGTGCGGGTCAAGGTGCTGGAGGTCGACATTCCGCGGAAGCGGATCTCGCTGACGCTGCGGCTGGACGACGAGCCCGGCAAGGGCGTTCCGGCGGGCGGCGGCGAGCGGCGTGGTGGCGGTGAGCGCCGCAGCGGCGGACCGCGCGAGGGCGGCCGGGGCGGGGCGCCGCGGCCGCGCCAGGGCGGCGGAGCGGGGCGCGGCGGGGACCGCCGGGGCGCCCGCGATGCCGCGCCGGCCAATGACGCGATGGCGGATGCGCTGCGGCGGGCCGGCCTGCTGGGCAAGGACGGCGGCGGGCGGCGGTAGCCGCTGGTCCTACGGGCGGGCGGGGGCGGGGCCCTCGTCCGCCCGGTCCGGTCGGCCGGGCAGGTCTTCGGCCCACGCCCGCAGCCCGGCCTCGGCGGCCTCCTGTGACAGCGGGCCGCGTTGGAGATGCAGCTCCTGCAGATGCCGCATGGCCGCTCCGACCATCCGGCCCCGCGGCATGCCGAGCAGCGCCATGATGTCCCTGCCGTTCAAGGCCACCGGGACGTGGGGCAGCCGCTCGTACTTCGCGCGCTCGGCGGCCGCACTCGCTGTCCGCTCGCGCTCGGCCGTCACGTTCGCGTACCACTCGTCGTAGTTCGCCGCGTCGTGCGCCTCCAGGGCGGCCCCTCGCCAGTCCTCCTCGTCACGGCCCCGGCCGAGGCCCACTTCCAGGAACAGGTCCTGGTGGTCCGGCGCATCGGGGCCGGCCGGAGCCGCTCCCAGCCGGGCGAGCGCCGCGTTGATCGGCCAGTTCTGCCGGGGTCCGGTGAAGGCCGAGGTGTGCTCCGGCCCCCACACGCGCTCGCCGTCCCGCCACAGCGAAGCGGTCTGCTCGCCGTCGCCACCCCAGAAGTCCGCTTCCACATGCGCGATCGGCCCGCACCGCGACAACTCGCCCAGGGTCTGCGGCAGCTCGTGCAGGAGCGCCTTGGTGAGCGGCATCAGCCCCATGCGCTGCGAGAGGGGGGCGACCACCGCCCTCGGCACTGTGCCGGCCCAGCTCCGCAAGCGGTCGAAGTCCCCTATGACGGCGTTGAGTCGGTACGTCATCCGCTCACGGTAGCCCCGGCGAAGATCCGTTGTCAGTGCCTGCTGATACGAATAGAAGCAGCTGAGAACGGGGGTGGTGGCGCATGACGTACGACACGAAAACGGTGGGGCACCGGCCGCTGGTCGATCTGACCGACCGGCGGGCGCTGGAGCGCTGGCGGCCGGCGGAGCCGGCGGTGGTGGAGGAGGCGCGGCGGCTGAAGGAGGCCGCGCTGCTGGATTTCGGGCTGACGAATTCCGTGGTCGCGTCGTGGATCTATGCGAAGTGCCCTCACCAGATCCCGACGACGGCCGTGCCGACCGCCGCCGTGGTGTCCTCCGGGGACGGCACCTGTCCGCTGCTCTACAACCCGGACTTCTTCGTCCGACTCGACTTGGAGGGCGTGAAGTTCGTCCTCTTCCACGAGGCGCGCCATCTGGTGCACCGGCATCTGTTCGCCGATCCGGAGCTGCGCGACGACCCGGTCTTCACGATGGCCGCCGAGGTCTCCATCAACCATGTCGCGCTGGTGCGGCTGGGCCGTACGGAGCTCCCGCTGCTCGACGGCAGTCCCGTGGGCGTGGACCCTCGCGAGGTCCACCGGGACTACGTCGCCGATCTGACGGACCAGGGTCTCGACCCTCTCGCCTACGGCGACTTCGTCGAAACGGACATGAACGTCTTCCGCGAGCTGAAGCGGATGAAGCGGCCGCCCGTACCGACGGTGACGTGTGTGCATCTGGACGACTCCGCGAGGGGGGCGGACCAGGAGACCGTCGACGAGACCGTCTCCTCCGCGCTGCTCAACACCCTGCTGGCCGCGCGCCGCGGACACCCGGGTGCGGAGCGGGAGTTGCTCGATCTGATGGACCGTACGGACGGCACGTCGGAGCATGCGAGCAAGGTGTGGGGGCGGCTGGGTGCCGGGGCGCTGCGCGGCGGGACGGCGCGGACCGGGAAGGTCGACTGGTGGCAGCGCTGGCTCGTCGACGTGCTTGCTTCGAAGCTGCGGGAGGGCGAGCGGCTGGTCTACCCGAAGAAGCGCGGCGCCCTGCTGGCCGCGCTGGGCCATGACCCGGTGCTGTCCCGGCGCGGACCCGAGCGCGACAAGGTGCTGGCGATCGCGTACGACACCTCGGGGTCGATGCCCGACGGCGTGGTGTCCTGGCTGACGAAGCTGGTCGGCGAGATCGACGGAGTGGCGGCGCACTGGCTGTCGTTCGACGGCGTGGTGATGCCTTTCCGGCCCGGGGAGCCGGTGTACGGCGGCGGAGGCACAAGCTTTCAGGTGGTGGCCGATTACGTCGAGGGCCGTACGACGATCGAGGGCATGCCCTTCGACGGGATACCGGACGCCGTCGTGATGCTCACCGACGGCTACGCACCGCACATCACCCCCGCCGAGCCGGACAAATGGATCTGGCTGATCACCGAGGGCGGCGACGACTGGCCCGACCACCACACCCCGCAGATGGCCTGCCACCGGGTGACGACAGGAGACCGATGAGCACCACTATGCCGACCAGGCCGACGACGACGCCGCCGACGGCGTCCCCGGCCGGGCAGGGCAAGAAGCCGGTCTGGCGGGCCAGCGCCACCTACCCGGAGGCGCCTGAGGGCTGGAAGGGGGTGTCCCGGCTGGAGTCGTTCATCGACGCGATGATCGACATGGGCCAGACCGGGCAGGTCTTCGGCGAGCACGGCATCGGCAAGACCGCCACCTTCTTCTCCCATCTGCCCAAGGCGTACCCGGATGCCGAGCTGGTCTTTGTGCCGGCCGCCAATCTCACGCCCGACGATCTGCTCGCCAACGCTCCGGTGCGCGACGCCAGGACGGGTGAGCTGGTGCTGCGGCAGCTGGTGATGAGCCAGCTGCGTCCCGGAAAGCCGTTTGTGCTGCTGATCGACGACTCGCTGCAGGCCGGGGCGACGATCCAGTCGCAGCTGATGCAGATCGCCTGCAACTGGACGCTGGGCGAGTACGACCTGCGGGCGCTCGGCTGTATCGGTGTCTTCCTCACGGACAACGAGTCGCTGGCGGAGACCGCGGCCCGGCGCAGCGATCTGGCCGTACTGGACCGGATGGTGACGATCCGTATCACCGCCCAGGACACGGCCTGGCGGTACGAGCTGGCCGCGAAGTACCCGGAGTGGAATCTGCGCGAGGTGTTCACCACCTGGGCGGCCCTCGGTCCGGGGCTGCGCGAGCTGCTCTCGCCCCGCACCATCGACCACATCCTGGCCAACGCCCGCGAGGGCTTCCCGCTGCGCTGGGGGCTGCCGCTGGTCAACGGCGAGCGGCTGCGGCTGCGTGAGCAGCGCAGCGACGGCAAACCCGGCAAGGACCGTACGGCCGAGGTCCTGGACGGGATCGCCGCGGCGATCGGCGCGGCCAATCCCGCCACGATTCCCGATCCGGTCCGCTCGGTCGTCCGTGCGGCGCTGCGCAACCGCTGGTCGGTGCTGCTCCAGGGGCCGCCCGGGTGCGGCAAGACGGAGCTGGTGCGCGAGACGGTGCGGGAGGGGCTGGGGGGCCGTGAGCCGCTGTACTTCTCCATGCCGGTGACCAATGTCGAGGATCTCTGCGCACCGATTCCGACCGCCGACGGTTCGCTGGACAACCTCCTGGCCGGGCCGTTCCTGGGGCCGGAGCCGAAGGTGATCGTCTGGGACGAGTACAACCGGCCCAAGGACAAGGCGGCGTTCGCGAAGCTGATGGAGATCACCCAGGAGTGGTCCCTGGCGGGGCGGCGGATCGAGAATCTGCGGGCCCAGATCGCCGTACAGAACCCGCCGTACCACCTCGGCCGCAAGCTGCTGGTCGCCCGGAACAACATCGCCCAGGCGACCCGTTTCACCGCCTCGCTGACGGTCGAGCCCGGCGACATCCCGGCCAATGAGTGGCTGATCGCGAAGTACGGCGCGGTCGCCGAGACGGTCCTGGAGTGGTGGAAGCACGACATCGACGAGGACGGCCGGGCCTGGATCACCAAGCGCACCCTCGAGCGGCTGATCAAACTCCATCAGCGGGGGCTGCCGCTGGAGATGGGCATGGTGTACCTGGGCGACGGCGAGTATGCGCCGGTGCCGTTGACCGCCCTCATCGACCGGCTCAGCGAACGCCCGGTCACCGGGCTGCGGGAGCTGGCCGACGACATCGACGCCTGGGAGGAGCGGCTGCGCACGGCGGCGGCCTCGTCGAGCGAGGGCTCCAACGACAGCGACCAGGTCCACCAGATTCTGGCCAACGCCGAGTTGTCGCAGCTACGGACGCATCAGGATGCGGTGGTCCGGCTGGTGCCTCTGCTGCCGCCGAAGCTGCGTTCCACGTATCTGGTCGGTGCGTCGAGCAAGGCGCAGCGGTTCTGGATCGAGACGTTCGCGCGCATACCCCGGCAGTGAGGCGGGGCGGCCGACGGGCGCCCGCGCCGCCGACCCCGGTCGGCTTCCCGGGTCACCCATTGGCCTCCTGTGTCACCAGTCGGCCTCTTGGTAGTCCTTGAGGAAGACGCCGGAGACCGGGTCGCCCGCCTCGCCACGCACTATCGGGTCGTAGACGCGGGCCGCGCCGTCGACGATGTCCAGGGGCGTACGGAAGCCGGCCGCGGCGCTGCGTTCCTTCGTCGGCAGCGGGTTCTCGTCGGTGATCCAGCCGGTGTCGACGCTGCACATATGGACGCCCTGGGCGGCCAGTTCGGGGCCGCTGGTGCGGGTGAGCATGTTCAGGGCGGCCTTGGCCATATTGGTGTGCGGGTGCTTGGTGCTCTTTTTGCGGACCGCGAAGCGCCCCTCGACGGCGCTCACATTGACCACATAGCGGCGGGGGTGCGGCGAGGCGAGCAGCAGGGGCAGCAGCCGATCGCAGAGGAGGGTGGGTGCAAGGGCGTTGACGAGCTGGGTCTCCAGCAGCTCGGCGGGGTCGAGGTCCCCGAGGCGGGCCGTCCAGGAATTGGCGGGCGAGGCGTCGGGCAGCAGTCCGGCCTCGTCGGCGGCGAGCTCCGCCGCCGGGCCGGGCGTCGCGGCGGGTACGGGTACGGGTACAGCTGCGGTCTCGTTCTCGAGGGCGGGCGCGGGCGCAGTCGGCGGCACGAGCCCCAGCGCACCGGCGTGCGGCCGCTCCACCAGGGCAAGGTCGGTACGGAAGCCGGGCGCGAGGCGTACGCCGTCCGGGAGTTCGCCCCGTTCCCCCGCCGCGAGCAGCGCATACGAGGCGGGCGGCCGGCGGATGGTCTGTGCCGCATTGTTGACGAGGATGTCCAGCGGGCGGCCCTCCTCCCGCAGCGCCTGGCACAGTCCGAGCACCTGGCGGGGGTCGCGCAGGTCGATGCCGATGACGGTGAGCCGGCCGAGCCAGTCCGCGCTGCCCGGCGCGGCCGCGAACCGGCGCCGGGTGTCCCGCGGAAAGCGGCTGGTGACCAGCAGTTCGGCGCCATCGCGCAGCATCATCAGCGCCAGTTGGAACCCGATCTTGACGCGGCCGCCGGTGAGCAGCACTCGGCGCCCGGTCAGATCCGTACGGAGCGCGCGGCGCGCCGCGTTGTCGGTGGCGCAGGGGGGACAGAGCAGGTGGTAGAAGGAGTCGGTCCGCCGGTAGAGCGTTTTGCAGACATAGCAGCGGCGCGGACGGCTCAACTCCCCGCTTTTACCGGCCTGTTGGTCCAGGACGGTGTCCTCGTGCCGCTCCGGCGACCCGGTGGCGGTCGCGGCCAGCACGGCCGCGTCGGCCGCGGCCTGCTCCCGCTTGCGTTCCTTCCGCCGGATCATCCGGCTGTCGCGTACGAGCGTCCCGGCGGCCCGCTCCGCCCGCACGCGCCGGGGGTCGTCGAGGGGCAGCGCCCGCAACCGGGCGAGCGTCCCTTCGAGGGCGGCGAGTTCGTCGTCGGTGACCGCGGCGTGCTCGGTGAGCGCCGTGTGCTCGGCGACCACGCCACGCTCGGTCACCTCGCCGTCCTCAGCCGTCCCGCCCGCGTGCCCTGTATCCACCTCGGTCCGCATGACCCATCCCCGTGACGCGCTGTCGTTTCTTGACCAACGATCACCCTATGCGACCTGCCGGAGCGGGCCTCGGCACCGTCACGGCGCCGGTGACCGAGCGAGCGGCGGCAGGCAGGAACACAGACAGGCAGAGCCACGGCGTTTCCGGTCGGCTGAACGCGGCCGGCGAGCAGAGCGGCGTGGCGTCCGGGACAGCGGAATCGGGCGCCGTAGGAGTGGCCCTGCGCGAGAGGAGTGGCCCTGCGCGAGAGGAGTGGCCCTGCGCGAGAGGAGTGGCCCTGCGCGCCGCCGGCTGCTCCGCGCCTCACGGCGCTACGCCGTCCCCGCGTACCCCCGCAGACGCTCCAGTTCGGTGGCGACGTCCGTGAGGGTGGCGCAGTCCGGGTCGGCCCGTAGCTCGGGAGCGGGTGTGCCGGTGTCCCCGCGGCGCGGGTCCTCGAAGGCGTCGGCCATCGCGGCCAGCGCCTGGCACAGCCGCTCGGCCTCTTCGGGGCCGGGACGGCGCGCGCCGTGGTCGAGGCGTACGGCGCAGGCGGTGGCGGCATCCACGATGCGCTCGGCGGCGGTGACGGCGGTCAGCCAGTCGGGGGTGCGGTCGCGGGCGGTGCGGAGTTCGGCGGCGGCGGTCTCGGCCGTCGTGCGGGCCTCGGCCAGCGCCCGGTAGGCGGCGCGGCGCAGCGCCAGCCGCTCGGTGGGGTCCTGTCCGGGTGCGGATTCCAGGACGTGCCGCAGGAAGCGCTCGGTGGCGCGCAGCGCCGCGGTGACGCGCTGGCCGACCCGGCGGCGGGGGTCGGCGAGCCGGGGCAGATGGCCGACGACGAGGACGATGCCGCAGGCGATGGAGGTGTCGACGATCCGCTCGGGGGCGGCCTGAGGATCTCCGCCGACGTGGACGAAGGACAGCACCATGAGGGTGATCGCGACGGTCTGCAGCGCGAAGTGGCGGGTGGCGAACGGCAGGAGCGCACCGCCCGCACCGGCCACCAGGGCGGGCCACCACGGCCCCGTGCCCGTCAGCAGCAGCCCCGCCCCGGCGAACACCAGGACGCCCGCGACGGTGCCGGCGAAGCGGTTGACCGTACGGGAGAAGAGCGGGCCCAGGTCCGGTTTGACCAGGAAGGTGGCGGTCACCGGGAGCCAGTACCAGTGGTCGGCGCGCAGCAGCAGGGCCACGGCGGTGCTGGCGGCAATGCAGAGGGCGACCCGCAGACCGTAGTCCCGTCCGGCGGGGCCGAGGAGGCCGCGGCCGGGGCGGGTCCGCCGTCTGATGATGCCGAGGGCCCGGCGGGCCAGGAACGCCCACTCGGGTCCTGCCGGTATCGCCGCTGCCGCCCGCGGTGCCGGCTCGGTGCGGGCGAACACGACCGCCGCATCCAGCAGGGCACGGTCGAAGGCGCCCCGCGCCGCCGAACTGGACTCCGGCGCGGACAGCCGTCCCGGTGGCCGCCCGGTCCGCAGGGCGTCGGCGAACTTCCGGGGGCTCTGCGCGACACGGGACGGCAGCGGGCGGGCCTCCCACAGGAGCGCCACGCTGGCCTCGCACAGGGCCGTCGCCGCGGCGAAGCGCTCGGCGAGCAGAAGCTCGTCCGTACGGGCGGGACGGCGCAGCAGTCTGCTGGTCAGGCGGCGCAGGCGCAGGGCCTCGTCGGCGCGGTCCAGGGCTGCGGTCAGACGGCGGCGGGCGGGCTCGGCGCCGGGTCCGCCCGCCGCGCCCAGGGCGTCCGCGAGCGCGTCGAAGACGGTGGCGACGGCCGCGCGCTCGCCGCTGAGCGCACCGCCCACGGGGCGCGGCGGACGCAGTACGAGACGCAGCAGGAGCAGCCACAGGCAGCCGGCGAGGACGTAGAGGGCCTTCTGCCAGGGCGCGCCGGGCAGCGGCATGCCGGCGCCGAGGAGGGTGGTGGCCAGCATCTGCATGCCGGCGGTGGAGCGTACGGGTCCGGCGACGCTGCCCGCGCCGGAGACAAAGCCGACCGCGAACAGCGCCGGAACGATCCACCAGTCCGCGCCGGCCGCCTGGAGCGTGGCGCCCAGCAGCATGCCGAGCGCCGAGGCGAGGGCGGGCAGGCCGATGTGGACGATGCCGGTGCGGCGGGTGCCGGGGCGGTCGTTGACGCCGGCCAGCATCGACCCGAGCCCGGCCAGTACACCGGCCGCCGTGTGGCCGGTGGCGATGCCCGCGCCGAGCAGCGGTCCGGCGCACAGCGCGCCGCGGGCGACGGCGGCCCACGGCACGGGCAGCCGCTGCCAGCGGAAGGGGTGGGCGAGCCAGGCAGGCAGGGCGCGCAGGGCGCGGGGCATGGAGTTCCTCATGGGCCGACGGTGCTGCTGCCAGCCTAAGGTCCGGGTTTGTCCGGATGACGGCCGGAGGGTTACGCCAAGATCACACGAGGATGGCGACGCAGCCGGGTCCGCCCCGCGCAACGCTCGCCACGGCACCCTCCCCGGCGCGGCCCGCCGCGGTTAGCGTCACCCCATGACGATCCACGCAGGTGAAGTGCTGGTCATCGGCGGCGGCGTGATCGGGCTGACCTCGGCCGTCACGCTGGCAGAGGCCGGGCACCGGGTTCGGCTGGTGAGCCGGGAGGCGTCGGCCGGGACGACGTCGGCGGTGGCCGGCGGGCTGTGCTGGCCGTATCGCATCCGGCCCTACGAACGGGCGGTGCGGTGGTCCCTGCGGTCCTTCCAGGTGCTCGAAGCTCTGGCACAGCGCCCGGCCGAGACCGGCGCGCGGAGGGTGGCGGGCACGATGACCGACCCCGACCCGGACCGGGACGACGGCCTGGCCGCCTGGTACGACGCCGTACCCGGATTGCGGCGGGCGCGCCCGGACGAGCTCCCCGAGGGGTGCCGGGCGGGATGGCGAGCCCGTACTCCGCTGGTCGACATGCCGGCCCATCTGCGGTATCTGGAGCGGCGGCTGGCGGACGCCGGCGGAACGGCGGAACGGCGTGCCCTCGCCTCTCTGGAGGCCGCCGGACGCGAGGCCCCCGTCATCGTGAACTGCTCGGGACTGGGGGCCAGGGAGCTGGTCCCGGATCCCGAAGTCCACCCGGTCCAGGGCCAGTTGGTGATCGTGGAGAACCCGGGCATCGAGGAGTGGTACGTCTCCGCAGAGCCCGGAGCCGACGAGACGTCCTATGTCCTGCCGCAGCCGTACGGCGTCGTCCTCGGCGGTACGGCCCGCGAGCACGCCTGGGGGCGGGAGCCGGACCCGGCGGTGGCGGCGGCGATCGTGGCGCGGTGCGCCCGACGGTTCCCGGAGCTGGCGCAGGCCCGCGTGCTGGCGCACAAGGTGGGGCTGCGCCCGGCCCGTTCGGCGGTGCGGCTGGCGGCGGAGCGGCTGCCCGGCGGAGCGCTGTGCGTGCACAACTACGGGCACGGCGGCGCGGGCGTGACCGTGGCGTGGGGGTGCGCGGACGAGGTGGCCGGGCTGGTCCGGGAGGCGGCCGGGCCGCATGGAGCGACCGCGGAGGGCCGGTGACCCGGCCCTCCGCGCACTTACTCGGTTACGGTGCCCTCGGACCCGGCGCGTCCGGACCCGGCGGCCTTGGAACCGGCGGCCTCCTCCGTGGCCCCGGAGTCCTCCGCTTCGTTCTCGCCGCTGCCGTTGCCCGGCCCGATCCGGAACTCGAAGTCGCCGTCGTACTGCTCATGGCCCGCGATCACGGCCATCTCGACGGCTTCCTCGCCCTTCTGCCCGCGCACGATCAGCGGATCGGTGCGCAGGTCCCGCATCAGCGCCCAGCACATGGCGATCATCACGACCATGAACGGCACCGCGACCAGGATCGTCAGATTCTGCAGTCCGGTCAGGGCATCGCCCGAGCCGCCGCCGATGAGCAGCATGACCGCGGCGACCGCGCCGGTCACCACCCCCCAGAACACCACAACGAACCGGGACGGTTCGAAGGTTCCCCGCTGGGAGAGGGTGCCCATGACGATGGAGGCGGCATCGGCGCCGGAGACGAAGAAGATGCCGACAAGGATCATCACCAGGAGGCTGGTGAGCGTCGCGACCGGGTACTGGTGCAGCACATCGAAGAGCTGGCCCTCCGGGGTGGACGAGCCGCTCAGCTGCTTGTCCTGCTGCAGCTTCATGGCCGTGCCGCCGAAGACCGCGAACCAGACCAGGCTGACCACGCTGGGGACGAGGATCACGCCACCGATGAACTGACGGATCGTCCGGCCGCGGCTGATCCGGGCGATGAACATGCCCACGAAGGGCGTCCAGGAGATCCACCACGCCCAGTAGAAGACGGTCCAGCTGCGCAGCCAGCCGCCCACATCGCTGCCGCTGCTCGCCTCCGTACGGCCCGCCAGCTGCGGGAGCTCGCCGAGGAAGGAACCGAGGGAGGTGGGCAGCAGGTTGAGGATGAGGATGGTCGGTCCGACGACGAAGACGAAGACGGCCAGGATCAGCGCCAGCACCATGTTGATGTTGGACAGGATCTGGACGCCCTTGGCGATGCCGGAGACCGCGGACAGGATGAAGGCGATGGTCAGGACGGTGATGATGCCGACCAGAAGTGTGGTGCTGACGCTGTCCATCCAGCCCAGCACCTTGATGCCGCTGCCGATCTGCAGGGCGCCGAGGCCGAGTGAGGCCGCGGAGCCGAAGAGGGTGGCGAAGATGGCCAGGATGTCGATGACCTGGCCGCCCCAGCCGTTCGCCCGCCGCTTGCCGATGAGGGGCGTGAACACCGCGCTGATCGTCTGCCGTCTCCCCCGCCGGAAGCAGCTGTACGCGATGGCCAGCCCCACGACCGCGTAGATCGCCCAGGGGTGCAGTGTCCAGTGGAACAGCGTGGTGGCCATCGCCGTGTCCATCGCCTGCGCGGCGTCCTTGGGGTCGGTGCCCGGCGGCGGCTTCATGAAGTGGCCCAGCGGCTCGCTGACGCCGTAGAACATCAGGCCGATGCCCATACCCGCGCTGAACATCATCGCGACCCACGACACCGTACGGAACTCGGGCTCCTCGCCCTCCTTGCCGAGCGTGATCCGGCCGTACTTGCTGACGGCCAGCCAGATCGCGAAGATCACGAACCCGGAGGCGGCGAGCACAAAGGCCCAGCCTCCGTTGTCGATGACCCAGTGCAGCATCGTCGTCGAGACGTTCTTGAGCGATTCGGTGGACCACGCTCCCCAGGCGATGAACGCCAGGGTGAGCAGGGCGGTGACACCGAAGACCACGCGGTCGGTCTGTGGGGGCGCCGTCCGGTGCGGGCCGTCGGGCGGCTCCGCGACCGTTGGCGGAACGCCTCCGTCTTTCTTTTCGTTGCCTCTGTCCGTCACTGTTGACCTTTCAATCGGCCATATTTTTCTTACCTGTTACCCCCTACCACACCGGCGCAGTACCGCACCGGCGTAGCGACCGTAAGGTGATAAAGGGCCTGTCGGTCCAACAGCAGCGGGACGAGTTTCCGCAGCGGCTGGCGGAGCGGGACGACCGCGCCCCCGGCGGCGTCCCGCAGCCAATGGACGCCGTGCAGCTTCAGCTCCTCCCTGACCTGCCCGAACTGCTCCGCACCCAGGCGGTATGCACACGGCGGGTCGGCCAGCACCTCGTCATCCGCCGCAGGGTCGTTGTCCGCGCCCCCGAGATAGACCGGTCCCCGGTCGGCATATCCGGCGGTCCGGGCAGCGGTGGTGGCCGCTTCGATACGTGTGCGGCGACGGTCGAGGAAGGCGAACGCCCCCTTCAGTGCGGCGCGTTGGGAGACGACACGGCGTCGGTTGTTGAGCGCGGGATCGGCCTTTTCGGCGTCCGTCAGCGCATCGACCCGGGTCTCGACGAGCAGTCCGACCGAGCCCTTCACTCCCGCCGTGTTGCGCAGAATCCGCTCCTGCCCGTCGCCCGCCACCTGCTTGACGGGGTCACCGGTCACCGGGTCGGTCCAGATGCCGTAGACGCCGGTGCTGAAGCCCGCCTTCTGGACGGCGGGTTCGACGAAGTCCCGGGAGAGGGCGGTGGCTTCGCGGTGCACCACATCCGCCGTGTTGAGGTTGCGCGGCCACAGGGACAGCACGTCCTTGCTGTAGTACGGGGCGGTGGGACCGTATTCGTGGAGGTCGTAGAGGGTGTCGGGGCGGTAGTCGCGGATCACGGCGGCCATTGCGCGGGCCTCGGGGGTCTGCAGGGCGAGGTGGTCGCGGTTGATGTCGGTGCCGTCGGAGTTGCCGCGGGTGTCCGCCGCCCGGCCGTCGGGGTTGGCGGTCGGGACGACCAGCACGCTGGTGTGCGCGAGGAAGCGCCGGGTCGGCTCGTCCTGGGCGTAGGCGAGGTCGCGGACGGTGGTGAGGCACGCCTCGCGTCCCGAGGGTTCGTCGCCGTGCTGGGAACAGATCAGGAGGACGGAAGCGCCGCGGCGGACGTCCTGGGGGCGCTCGGGGGCCGGGGCACCGATCCGTACGAGCTGGAGGGGACGGCCCTGTTCGGTGACGCCGATGCGGTCGATGCGTACCCGGTCCGAGGCGCGGTCGACGGCGGCGAGGAAGGCCTGTTCCTCGGGCTGGGTGGTCCATCGGGCGCCGTGGCTGGTCTCGAAGCCGGTACGGGGCAGGTGCGGTCCGGCCGCGCCGGCGGAGGCGGCGGGCAGGGTCGCGGCGAGCGTGGCCATCAGACCGACGGCCAGCGCACCGCGGGCGAGGCTGCGGGAGCGGGGTCTCACGAGGGGTGCCTCCCTTGGGTCGAGGAGATACGGGGAAGGGGCCGCCCGGGGTGGGGGCGGCCCCTTCAGCGGGTCAGCCCGCGGACGGCATGCGGCTGATCGAGCGCGGCGGGGCGATCCCGTCCAGCGGCGCGTCCGCCGTGCCGGTCTGGCGCGCGGTGCCCGCCGTGGCCCGGGCGAACGCCGCGGCGCCACCGGTCACCGGCAGTTCGGCGGCGGTACGGGCCAGGTCCAGGGTCAGCTTCGGCCGGGACGACGGCGGGTCGATCAGACCCGCGTCGGTTCCGGCGACGATCAGCGCCAGGCGGTGGCCGGCGGGGACGACGTGATCGCTCGCGGCCAGGTCCAGCGTGATCGTGTACGGCTTGCCCGGGGTGAGCGGGCGGCCCTTGTGCTCGTCCGCGTAAGTGCCGAGGTCGGCCCAGCCGCGGCTGAAGACGGTGTGCGCGACCTTCTGGGTGTCGGCGGCGGTCTCCTTGAAGCAGCCGGAATCGCCCTTGGTGCCGGCGCCCCAGCAGGTGCGCTTGGTGAGGGTGGTGATGCCCTCGCCCTCGGCCCCGTAATTGCGGATGGTGTCCGGGCCGAGGTCCACCAGGACGGCGGAGAGATGGGCGGTGGAGGTGCTCGGGGTGGCGGTGACGGTGACCTTGCCGGAGCCGGACAGCCGCAGGGGTGCCTTCAGCGGTGCCGTGGTGAACCCGGCCTTGTCCGGCGTCGCTTGGTCGATATGCGCCGCCCAGTCGGCCTCGCTCAGCTTCGGGTCATCGGTGAAGGACGCGGTCGCGCCCTGCGGTGCGGGCTCGGTGCCCAGGACGCCGACGCCCGGTGTGCTGCCGTTGCGGGGCCGCAGGGTGGTGGCCGCCGTACCGGCCCCGGGCCACTGCGCATCGGTGGACCACGTGTCCGGGGCGCGCTCGATGTCCGCCATCGGCTCGCGCTCGATGCCGTTGTCGTAGCCCATCAGATAGTGGTCGAACCACCGGTGAAGGGTCGTGACCCAGGCTCCGCGGCGGAAGTCGAAGGGGTCCACATGCCCGGTCTGTGACAGCCACACCTTGCGCTCGACGCCGTGCCGGGCGAGCGCGTCCCACCAGCGACCGGCGTGCCGGGTACGGACGTTGAGGTCCTGCATGCCGTGCACCATGAAGACGCTGGCCCGGACCTTGCCCGCGTGGCGTACGTAGTCCCGCTCAGTCCACAGCCCGGTCCAGTCACCGGTCCGTGGCGCGCCCTCGACCAGCTTCTGCTGTACGGCGGCACAGCGTTTCTGTGCCTCGGGGCTCTCGACCGCCGTCGCCAGCGCGTCGGGGCCGGAGTCGTAGAGCGGGGCGCCCTTGGCGAAGTAGTAGTCGTACCAGGAGGAGATGCCGGCTATCGGGACGATGGTCTTCAGGCCCTTGACCCCGGTGGCCGCGACGCCGTTGGCGATGGTGGCGTCCCAGCTCTTGCCGATCATGCCGGTGCTGCCGTTGGACCAGTCGGCGGTGACGGGTCTGCCTCCCGTACGGGCGGAATAGGCGCGCCCCCGGCCGCCCAGCCAGTCGACCACGGCCTTCGCCGACCCGATGTCGGAGCGTCCGCCGATATCGATGCAGCCGTCGGAGCGGTTGGTGCCCGCCAGGTCGACCAGGACTGTCGCATAGCCGCGCGGCACGAAGTAGTTGTCGTAGAAAAGGGGGAACTGGACCGGCCGGCCCTGGTCGTCATAGGTCTTCTTCTGGCTCTCGTTACCGCGTCCGCAGCAGGAGTAGTAGGGACTGGCGTCCATGATCACCGGGATCCGGCGGCCCTGCTGGGCGGGTTCGCGGGGCCGCACAATGTCGACGGCGACCCGGTCGGTCTTCCCGTCCGCATCGCCGTCCAGCCGTGTGTCCACCCAGACCGACTCGCGTATCGCGTGGTCGTAGGAGTACACGGGTCTGCTCTCGCCGGAGGCGGCGGAGGCGGGGGTTGCCGCCGCGCCGTTGGGTCCGATGAGCAGGGACAACAGGGCGACGGTGGCCGCCGTCACGAGCGCTTTCCAAAGGATGCGGGGTGTCCGCGCACGTATCGTCACGGGCGGACGGTAGCGCGGGTCAACTCCCGTACAGAAGGGGGCGTTCGGGGGTCCGTGACGAGGAGATGTCGATCATGTGTCGAATGTGACCATGGACATGACGGTGACGGCGATGAGTACATAGGGTCCGAAGAGATCCATCTCCCCTACGAGTTGGAGGACTCGTGCGTCACAGACTTATCGTCCCGGGTGCGGCCGTACTCAGCATGCTGCTGGCGATCCCGGCTTCCGCGGCCGCCTTTCACCCGGGGGCGCCGGGCGTGGGCGACACCTACTACCCGGAGAGCGGGAACGGCGGATACGACGTCTCCCACTACGACCTGCGGCTCAAGTACCAGCCGAAGACGGACCTGCTGGAGGGGACGGCGACGCTGCTCGCCACCACCACCGAGGATCTCGCCCGGTTCAACCTGGACTTCGGCCTCAAGGTCAGCGAGATCCAGGTCAACGGCAAGAAGGCGTCCTACGCCACGTCCGGCAAGCATGAGCTGGAGGTCACCCCGGCCGCACCGCTGGAGAAGGGCAAGCAGATCAGCGTCGTGGTCCGCTATGCGGGCAAGCCGTCGGAGGTGAAGATCGACGGCTACTCCGGCTGGGCCCGTACGCCCGACGGCGGCGTGGTGGCGCAGGAGCCGGACGCCGCCGTGTGGTGGTACCCGAGCAACGACCACCCCACCGACAAGGCGACGTACGACATCTCGGTGGCGGTCCCGGACGGCACCCAGGCGCTGAGCAACGGCGTGCTGCTGTCGGAGACCTCCAAGCTCGGCTGGACGCGCTACAACTGGCGCTCGGACAAGCCGCAGTCGACGTATCTGACCACGCTCGCGGTCGGCAAGTTCGACATCACCAAGGACACCACCGCGAACGGCCTGCCGGTCATCAACGCCGTCAGCAAGGACCTGGGCAGCAACACGGACGCGGCAAAGGCCAGCATCGCGCGCACCGCCGAGGTCGTGGAGTGGGAGGAGGGCATCTTCGGCCGGTACCCCTTCAACGCGCTGGGCGGGTATGTGCCGAACGTGCCGGCCGGGTACGCGCTGGAGACCCAGACCCGTCCGTTCTACGGCGCGCAGGCGTTCGACAAGGGCGCCAACGTGTCCGTGGTCGTCCACGAGCTGGCACACCAGTGGTATGGCGACAGCGTGTCCCTCAAGGACTGGAAGGACATCTGGGTCCACGAGGGCTTTGCCCGCTACAGCCAGTGGCTGTGGTCGGAGAAGGAGGGTGAGGGCACCGCGCAGGAGCTCGCGGACTATGTCTACAAGCAGCACCCGGCCGATGACCCGTTCTGGAAGGTCAAGCCCGGCGACCCCGGAGCGGAGAACCAGTTCGACATCGCGGTCTACGACCGGGGCGCACTGGCCCTCCAGGCGCTGCGCAACAAGGTCGGCGACAAGGTCTTCTTCAAGATCCTCAAGGCCTGGCCGACCGAGAACAGGTACGGCAACGGTTCGGTGGCCGACTTCGTGAAGTTCGCGGAGAAGAAGTCCGGGAAGCAGCTCGGCGCCTTCTTCGACACCTGGCTGTTCCAGCCCGCGAAGCCGTCCGCGGGCGCGGCCAAGGGCGTCACGATCGATGCACGGAAGGCGCCGGTGGCGCAGCCGAAGTCGTGGAAGTCGATCGCGGCCACGAATGGGGTGCACAAGGCGCACGGGCACTGAGTGCGGTCCGTTGCATGAGGACTGCGTGAGGGCCGGGTGAGGGGAGCCGGGGGTGTCGTCCCCCCGGCTCCCTTCGCCGTGTCAGCCGCGTGCCACCCGGCCGCGTGCCGCCCGGCGGGCCCGGCGCGCGACAGGCAGATAGCGCAGCCGCTCCGGCAGCAGGGGGACGACGACGCGTACCACCCGCCCGAAGCGGCGCAGCGCACGCTCCTGCTCCTCGGTCCACTCCAGACCGATGGCGCGCCGGGCGTCCGGCGGCATCAGCCCGACGGTGACGAAGCGCCGCAGCCGGGCGAAGCGCGGACAGACCCACGGCCAGGTCAGCCGGAGCAGCGCCGGCAGGGGGCGCGGGCCGCGGTCGGGCACCGGCACCGGCCGTGTGGGCGCGAGCAACTCCCGTACCACTTCGGTCTCTTCGAGTTCGTTGTCGAGGACCTTGCGGTAGTACGGCCAGAACTCCTCGATCGTCTGCGGCATATCGCGGTCGTGGATGCCCAGGATCCGGCCGACCTGGAGCCACTCCGCGTACAGCTGCCGCTCCTGTGCCTCGGTGAAGGGGCGGCCGAGATAGCGCTGTGCGTGCTGGAAGACGGGGTAGCCGGTGGCGTGCACCCAGGCGTAGTAGGCGGGGCTGAGCGCGTGGTACTTCCGGCCGTGTGCGTCGGTGCCCTGGATGGT
The DNA here is from genome assembly GCF_040651455.1 of Streptomyces sp. NPDC048483. NCBI lineage: Bacteria > Bacillati > Actinomycetota > Actinomycetes > Kitasatosporales > Streptomycetaceae > Streptomyces > Streptomyces sp. NPDC048483. The sequence goes on along the minus strand of NZ_JBEZJZ010000017.1, from coordinate 21,881 downwards.
CTTGTGCAGCTGCCGCAGCCGGCGCCCCTCCGCGGCGGCCTCCTCGCCCCCGTACACCCACATCTGGAGCGAGACCAGCGAGCGCTCGCCGCGGCCCCAGGGGTCCGTACGGAAGACGGAGTGGTCGTCCACGCCCGCGCCCACCGCTGGGTGTGCGACCTGCATCGTCAGCGCGGCGGGGAGGGTCAGCAGCATGCGGATGTCCCCGACCAGCGACCAGAGGACGCCTCCTGGCGCCGGGGGCACCGGGTCTTTTCGCGCCGATCCTGACGATTTCATCCCATTACTCATCATACGACTCCCCCAGGGGGCGGCGGGTACGGGGATCCGTGCCCGGCCGGTGGGTGTGCCAGTACGCCAGGAACATGGCCGGGGCGATCCGCAGCGGCGGCGGCACCAGTGCCATCAGGCAGCGCACCAGCCGGGCGAACCGCCGCAGCCGCCGCTCCTGCTTCGCCGTCCAGGTCAGACCGAGGCGCTCGCGCAGCACGGGCGGCAGGACGCCGATGGTGACCAGCAGCGCGTAGCGCGCGGCAACGGCGGCGAACGGCCGCCACAGCAGGGCGGGCACCCACCACACCGGCGGCTTCTGCGGACGGGCCAGCTCGTCCAGGACGTCCCGGACGGACCGGTTCATCTCGAGGCGCTCTTCGACCATGGCGTCGTAGTAGGCGCAGAACGATTCCCAGTCGGGCGGCAGATGGTGATTCTTCAGCCCCCAGACCCGCCCCACGTCCCTCATCTCGCGGTAGTACTCGGCGACGTGCTCCTCCGTCATGCCTTTGCCGAAGAGCTTCAGGGCATCGACGGGGCCGCGGACGAGGGTGGCGTGCACCCAGTGGTACGCCTCGGGGTGCAGTGCGTGGTAGCGGCGGCCCTGCGCGTCGACGCCCTTCATCTCGCGGTGGACGTCGAGCAGCCGCCGGGCCTCCGCCGTGGCGGCGGACTGGCCTCCGTAGATGACGGTGCCGAGGGAGCCGACGGTACGGATCAGCCGCTGCCAGGGTTCGGCGCGGAAGTCCGAGTGGTCCTCGACGCCGGCGCCGACCACGGGGTGGGCGACCTGGAGCAGGAGCAGCTGAGGCGACGTCAGAAAGGCGCGGGTGTCGCCGAAATAGCGCCAGGCCATGCCGCCGCGGCGTGGCGACCGCACCTGCGAGGCGGGTCCGGGTGCCGGTTCGGAAGGGGTGTGGGCTGATGTCGCGGTGCTCATCCGGCCTCCTGGGGTACGCGTCCGGACACGGCGGAACTGAATCCGTGTCAGCAGTGTTGACGCGGCCCATGAAACAAGTCAATAGTCTTTGTAACATTGACTCACCCCCCGTCGGGAGGACCTTGACATGGGCCCCGAAATCGCAGCGAGAGCACGTGAGTTGAGCCCCGAGGGACGCACCCACTGGAAGCGGACCGCCGTGATGCTGGTGCCGGGCGTCGCCTGTGTGGGAGCGGTCGTCATCGCCCTGGCCCAGGGCGCGATGGCCGCGTCGTTCGCCGTCTCCGGCAAGAACTTCAAGGTCTCGGCCGACGAGATCACCGGCCGGGGCATCTCCAGCTTCCCCTCGTCCCTCGGCAGCAAGGACGGCAAGGGGCACGCCGTACTCCTGGCGGGCATCAGATCCGGTACGGCAAAGGGGGTCTGCCTGTCGATGAAGCAGAAGCTGCCGTTGGTCGGCGAGGTGTCGCTGCTCGTCCGGTCGGGCGGCGAACGCCCCGTCAAGGGCGAGGATCTCGTCGTCAACGCCGACGCTCTGACCAGCAGTGGCGGCAGGGTGACCGGGGTGCAGGCGGGCCGGGACGCGTCAACTCTCAGCGCGGCGCCGGGCGTCAGCGGTCCGCAGGGGCTGTTCGGCGTCCAGGCGGACACCGCGCTCGCCCGCGATGTGCGGAGCACGGCCTGGGCCTCGAACGGCGGCTCACTCACCCTCGAGAAGGTCGAGATCGAGCTCAGCCACACCGGCAAAGAGTGCTTCTAGCCGGGAGGGCGGAGCTGTGATCACCTTTGTCCTGGGCTTTCTCGCCGAGCTCGCCAAGGAGTTCGGCAGCTGGCTCGACCGGATACTGCCCGCCCCCGGGCTGCGCCGGCCGCTGCGGTCCTGGCGCCGACGACGCCCGTTCTGGGCGGGGGTGTGGGCAGTGGCCGGCGGCCTCGAGATGATCGTCCTGCCGCTTGCGCCGCTGCCGCTGATGCTCAAGGTCGGCATCGGCGCGATGTCCGCGATCGGCGTCGGCCTGGTTCTCATCGCCGGCGGTCTGTTCTTCGTCTTTGCGCCCGCGCAGCGGATGTTCGTCTCGGTCGTCACCGCCATCGCCTCGCTCGTCTCGCTGGCCACCACCAATCTCGGCGGCTTCGGGATCGGCTGCGGGCTGGGGCTGCTCGGCTCGTCGATGGCCTTCGGCTGGCTGCCGCATCGGCCCGCCGCGGCCGGCCCGGAGGCGGTGACCGCCCACCCAAAAGCGCGTGAGGGCCGGACCGTCCAACACACCGAACGACCACCGCAACCACAACGCAAACAGCAACCGACAACGGCTCCTGCCCCGGCCCGCCCCGACGCGGGGCGCCCGCGGCTGCCGCGCACGTCCGCCCTCGCCCTGACGCTGCCGGTCGCGCTGGCGGCCGGGCTGGTCACGGCCGCCCCCTCGGCGGCCGCCCGTCCCACCGACGATCCCCGGGACGCCGCCGCCCGGGTCTCCCTCCCCTGCCTGACCGGCGTGGACACCGGCGGCGCCGACAACCCCGACCCGCTCCGACCGCCCCCCTCCCGGGACGGCCGCCCCACCAGGACCGCGAAGCCGGGTGAGGTCGGCGCCCCCGACGACCTCACCGCCCTCAAGCCCCCGCTGGTCCTCGGCGACCAGCCGGGCCCCGGCCGCGCGACCTACCCCGTCAGCCCGTACTACCCCACCGTCAAGGCCACCCGCCTGGCAGCCACCGACGCGATCATCCACGGCGCGACGTATCTGCCCACCGTGGGCGGCGGCCGGATCAAGGTCCTGTGGGTGCATGCCGCGCGGATTGTCGCCGACAACTACCACTTCGAGGTGAAGGGGCCGGGCTCTGCTTCCGAAGGTTCCACAACGAGCAGAGGCGGAGCGAAGCGGAGCGGAACCACCCACATCCTGGATGTCCAGCTCGACATCCGGAACGTCGACGTCTACGCCACCTACCTCAAGGGCTCGATCGAGATCCCCGGACTGAAGGTCAACACCCCGCAGATCTGCGTCGGCGCGGACATCGTGCCGGCCAATCTGCCCATCGCCGTCCGGCTTCCCGAACTGACCATGGAACCGGTCACCGCGGGCCAGGTCCTCGTCGACGCCGCCGAGGTGCGCTACACGGTCCTCGGCAGCCGCCCCAAGGGCTAGCCCCCCTCACGGCCACACATCCCACGTCCCCCGTCCCAGGAGGTACCCGCCCATGGGCCGCTACAGCCGGCTGCGCGAGATCCGCCGGATGGACCCCGAGCGCGACTACGAGCAGATCTTCCGCTGGATCACCCAGTACGAGTTCCCGTGGGACTACGCACAGGGCGTCTCCCTCGCCTTCCTGCGCGACTACGGCGTCCCCCGTATCTCCCAACTCCTTGACCGCACCCAGGAGTTCGAACGCGCCGGACAGAAGCGCTACGACGACACCGTGCTCTTCGGCTACGAGATGGCCGCCGAGGGCTTCGACTCCGAGCGGGGCCGCGCCGCCGCCCGGCACCTCAACCGCATCCACGGCAAGTACAAGATCGCCAACGAGGATTACCGCTTCGTCCTGGCCACCACCGTCGTCGGCCCCCGGCGCTGGATCGACCGCTTCGGCTGGCGGCCGCTGTGCTCCAACGAATGCCAGGCCCTCGCGTTGGTCGGCCACAAAATGGCCGCGATGATGGGCATCGAGGACGCGCCGCGCACCATGACCGGGTACGAGAAGCTGCTCGATGACTACGAGGCCGAGCAGTTCGCCTACGACCCGGCCAATCACCGGGTGGCCAACGCCACCTTCCGCATCATGTCCGCTTGGTACCCGGCCGCACTCCGCCCCGCCATCGCCCGCTTCTCCCTCGCCCTGCTCGACGAGCCGCTGCTGCGCGCCCTGGGATTCCCCCAACAACCGCCCTGGATACGGACATTGACAACGCGTGCCCTGCGGGCCCGCGCCACTTTCGTACGGCTCACCCCTGCCCGCCCCGCGTCCCGTCCCGGCCTCGCCGCGCCCCGCTCGTACCCCTTCGGCTACACCCTCGACGACCTCGGGCCCGCCTGGGCCCAGCACCGTCCGCTCCGGCCGCTCCGGCCGCTCCCCCGCGAGGACGCGTCTTGACGACCCGGTTCACCTCCCGCTCCCCCGTCACCGGCGAACCCGTCGGCGAGCATCCGGTACACGGCCCCGAGGAGGTGCGCGCCGCCGTCGACCGTGCCGGTACGGCGGCCGGCCACTGGGCGGCGTGCGGCTGGGCGGGCCGCCGGGCGCGGCTGCTGGCCTGGAAGCGGTCGCTGGCCCGGCGGACGGACGCGTTCGCCTCGCTGATCTCCGCCGAGACCGGCAAGCCGGTGCATGACGCGCGGGCCGAGGTCCTGCTGACCCTCGTCCACCTGGACTGGGCGGCCCGCAACGCCCGCCGCGTACTGGGCCGCCGGCGCGTCCCGGCCGGTCTCCTCTCCGTCCACCAGCGCGCGCTGCTCGCCTACCGCCCGCTGGGCGTCATCGGCGTGATCGGCCCGTGGAACTACCCCCTCTACACCCCCATGGGCTCCATCGGCTACGCGCTGGCGGCGGGCAACGCGGTGGTCTTCAAGCCTTCCGAACTCACGCCTGGTGTGGGCGAGTTGCTGGCGCAGAGCCTTGCCGACGCGGTCCCCGACCACGCCGGTCTGCTGCAGACCGTGACCGGGCACGGCCCCACCGGCGAGGCGCTGGCCCGCTCCGGTGTCGACAAGGTCGCCTTCACCGGCTCGCCGGGCACCGCCCGCAAGGTGGCCGCCGTCTGCGCCGATCGGCTCACCCCACTGCTCGCCGAATGCGGTGGTAAGGATGCCGTCCTGGTGGACGCTTCGGCGGATCTGGACGAGGCGGCCGACGCAATCGTCTGGGGTGCAATGGCCAACGCCGGCCAGACCTGCGCCGGCGTGGAACGCGTCTACGCCGTCGCGTCGGTCCACGCCGACCTGTGCACACGCATTGTGCACCGGGTACGGGCGCTGCGCCCCGGCCCGACTGCGGACGCGGCCTACGGCCCGCTCACCCTCCCGGCCCAACTCACCACCGTGGAACGGCATATGAAGGAGGCCCTGGCATCGGGCGCGCACGCCCTGTACGGCGGCCCCGAGTCCCTCCGTCCCCCGTATGTGCACCCCGTCGTCCTGGTGGACGTCCCGGAGGACTCCCCCGTCATGCGCGAGGAGACCTTCGGCCCGCTCGTCACCGTCAACGCCGTCCGCGACCTCGACGAGGCGGTGGCCCGCGCCAACGCCGGCGCCTACGCCCTGGGCGCGGCTGTCTTCACGGCCGGCCGCCGAACCGGCCTGGCCGTCGCCGAACGCCTCGACTGCGGTGCGGTGTCGGTCAATTCGGTCCTCGGCTTCGCGGCGGTCCCCGCCCTCCCCTTCGGCGGCTCGGGCGACTCGGGCTACGGCCGCATCCACGGCGCCGAGGGGCTCCGGTCGTTCGCCGCACCCCGGTCGGTCACCGTGCGGCGCTTCCGGCCGCCGGTCGATCTGACGTCTTTCGCGGGGCCGCGACGTCGCGCGGAGCGGGCGATCGAGCTGGGCCGGCGGCTGCACGCCCGTATCTAGCAGGGCCCAAGCGGTGCTGGCCCGCAGCCCCACCCGCTCCCTCAGCGATCCAGCAACGGCATCAAGTACCTGCGCGCAAACTGCCGCGCCTGCTCATCGTCATCCAGCGCAAAGCAGCTCACCGGATTGAGCAGAAAGGACACCGTGATCCGCACCATCAGCTCGGCCACCGCCGTCGGATCGCTCTCCCCCCGCCCCTCCGCCCGCCGCGCCCGCCGCAGATGCCCGGCCAGATACCCCCGCATGGCAAGAAAGGACGGCCCGCTCTCCAGCGTCAGATACGGAAGCATCGTCTCCGGCTCCAGCCGCATCAGCCCCCCGATCAGCGGATGCCCCCGGATCAGCCGGAGGATGGCGGCAAACCCCTCCACCATCCGCTCCTCCATCGTGGGCAGCTCCGCGACCGCCGCATCCACCTCGGCCACGAACAGCCGGTACTCCCGCAGCAGCACCTGCTGCACCAGCTCGTCCTTGTTCCCCACCCGCCGGTACACCGTGACCCGCGAAACCTTCGCCCGCTTCGCCACATCGTCGACGGTGGACCGCCGCAGCCCGAACGTCATGAACTGTTCCCGGGCCGCATCGAGAATCTTCTCGGTCAGCGCATCCGCGGCGGGCGCACTCGCCATCGCCCGCGCGAGCAGCGACCCGTCATCCACGGCGTCCGCTCCGGCACTTGGCACCGCACCCGTGCTCCGCACGCCCATCGTCCCACCCCGTCCTCACGGTCCTCGTAACAAAGACACTAACTGAATAACTTTGTCACTACGCCCTGTCCAGGAGGCATTCCATGACCACGCCGCTCACCCCGGAACAGCGGGACTTCGTCACCGCGCTGCGCGCCTTCGCCCACCGCGAGTGCGGCACCCGCGCCCAGCGCGATGCCCTGACCGCCGAGGCCGGCGGCCCGCACAGCCCGTCCCTCTACGCACGGCTGGCGGCCCTGGGCTGGCTCGGTGTATGCCTTCCCGAAGAGTACGGCGGCTCCGGTGGCGGCATGACCGATGCCTGCCTCTTCCTGGAGGAATGCGCCCATGGAATCGTCCCGGCCGGCGGCTTCATCACCTCGGTGATCACCGCGAAGACGTACGAGAAATTCGGCAGCCCGGCCCAGAAGAAGGCCGCGATCGGCGGCGCCGTCGCCGGGCAGGTGCTGTCCATCGCCATGTCCGAACCGGGCGCGGGGTCGGACGTCGCCGCACTGCGCTGCCGCGCCGAACGCACCCAGGACGGCGGCTGGCTGATCAACGGCCACAAGACCTGGATCTCCAACGCCCATCTCGCCGAGCACATCCTCCTGGTGGCCAGGACGAGCACCGCAGGCGGCAAGCACGAGGGGCTGACGATGTTCCATCTGCCGGCCGCCACTCCCGGCGTGGAGATCCGCGGCATCGACACCATGGGCGGCCGCGAGGTCAACGATGTCTTCCTCACGGACGCCCGGCTGCCCGCCGACGCGGTGGTCGGACGCGCCGACCACGCCTGGACCCAGCTGATGGCAGGCCTGAACGCCGAACGCCTCTTTCTCGCCGCCCACATGCTCGGCCTGTCCCGCCGGATTCTCGACGACACCCTCGCCTACGTCCGCGAGCGCGAGCAATTCGGCCGCCCGGTCGGCTCGTTCCAGGCACTGCGCCACCGTCTCGCCGACCTGGCCACCGAGATCGAGTGCGCCGGCCTGCTCGTTCGCGACGTGGCGGCCCGCTGCGACGCCGAACCGGAGCGGCTCTTCCCGCGCGAGGCTTCCATGGCCAAGCTCAAGGCCACCGAGACCGCCAAACACGCCGCCCTGGAGGGCATGCAGATGATGGGCGGCTACGGCTATGCGACGGAGTACGACATGGAACGCCACCTCCGCACCGCCGTGGTCTCCACCGTCTACGGCGGCACCAGCGAGATCCAGCGCGACATCATCGGCAGGAGCTACGGGCTGTAGCGGGGGCCTTCATGGCCCGTAGCGGGCACGTCTCCTCGCCTCCATCTCCTTCCCCCCAGGTGGTTACCTAGAAGTAACCCCACCTGATTGGATGAGCGTCGCCGGATCACGCCCCCACCCCACAGGGAGTTCCCGTGTCGCACGCAGCGCTGCGCACCGCCCGGGCCGCCGCAACAGCCGTAGCCCTGGCCGCCGTCACCGTCACCGCCGCGGCCCCCACGGCCTCGGCCGCCGACACCCCCCATCTGAAGGTGCTCACCTACAACGCCTTCCTCATGAGCAAGAACCTCTATCCCAACTGGGGTCAGGACCACCGCGCGCAGGCGATTCCGGACGCGGACTTCTTCCAGGGCAACGACGTCGTCGTCCTCCAGGAAGCCTTCGACAACTCCTCCTCCGACGCCCTGAAGTCCCACGCCGCGGCGCAGTACCCGCACCAGACCCCGGTGGTCGGCCGCAGCAAGGACGGCTGGGACGCCACCGGCGGCGCCTATTCCGCCGCCACGCCCGAGGACGGCGGGGTGACGCTGCTGAGCAAGTGGCCGGTCGTGCGCAAGGAGCAGTACATCTTCCAGGACGCCTGTGGTTCGGACTCCTACTCCAACAAGGGCTTCGTCTATGCGGTGCTGGACGTGAACGGCACCAAGGTGCATGTGGTCGGCACCCATACCCAGTCCACCGACTCGGGCTGCAAGGCGGGCGAGGCGGCCGCCGACCGCGCCAAGCAGCTCAAGGAGATCGACGCCTTCCTGGACGCCAAGAAGATCCCGGCGGACGAGGAGGTCATGGTCGCCGGCGACCTCAACATCGACTCCCACGGCGACGAGTACAACGCCCTGCTCGCCAACGCCGACCTCGCCCCGGCCGACGGCCGCACCGGCCACCCGTACTCCTTCGACACTCAGGAGAACTCCATCGCGAAGGACCGCTACCCGGACGACCCCCGCGAGGACCTGGACTATGTCCTCTACCGCAACGGCCACGCCCGGCCCGCCGGATGGCACAACGAGGTGGTCAAGGAGGAGTCGGCGCCCTGGACGGTCTCCAGCTGGGGCAAGGACTACACCTACACCAATCTCTCGGACCATTACCCGGTCATCGGCGGCTAGTTGTACTGACCGGGCACGTTGATCAATCGTGAGAACGGCGGCAGGCTCCCGCATGCCGTATGGGGTCTGTGGTGGTTGTAGTAGTGCAACCAGCTTTCCAACTCACTTCGGCGTTCGGCCTCGGAGGCGTAGCAGCGGGCGTAGGCCCAGCCGTCTGCCATGGTGCGGTGGAAGCGTTCGACCTTCCCGTTGGTCTGCGGACGGTAAGGGCGGGTGTACTTCGGCGTGATCGAGAGGGCGTCGCACGTGTCGCGCCACAGATAGGAGCGATAGGCGCCTCCATTGTCCGAGAGCACCCTCGCGATGACGACGCCGCGCTCGGCGAACCACTCCGCCGCGCGATGCAGTACGCCGACTGCGGTCACGGCAGTTTCGTCATCGTGGACCTCGGTGAAGGCGACGCGGGAGTGGTCGTCGATGACCGTGTGCACGAACGCATAACCGAGCTTCGGGCTGCCGTAGGCATTGCGGGACTTGCCCGGTGTCGCGACACGGTGCTTCTCGCCTTGACGACGACCGACGTAGCGCCAGCCGCCGCCATCGGGGATGTTGCCGAGCTTTTTCACGTCCACGTGAACCAGCGATCCCGGGTGGTCGTGCTCGTAGCGTCGGATGGGTTCACCGGTCGCGCGATCAACGTAGGCGAGGCGGTTCAGTCGGGCCGATCGCAGGATCCGGTGCACTGTCGACGGGGCGATGCCGAGTCTCGCGGCGAGCTGGACCGGTCCTTCTCGTAGACGTTGGCGTAGGCTGACGCACCGCTTCGTCACGGCCTTGGGAGCCCTGTTTGGAGACCTTCGCGGCCGTGAGGTTCGGTCCTGCATGGACTCGCCTGCAAGGTAGCGGTCGACCCAGCGCTTTACGGTCGGCCAGGAGACCTGGAACCGGGCCGCGACTTCGCTGATTGGCCAGCCGTCGTCGACGACGAGTCGAGCGACTTTCAGACGGTGGCGCGGGGTGAGGACGGCGTTCGGATGGGACATTTCTGCGCTCCTGGACAGGCTGAAGGGCCGGCCATCGTGTGTGGCCGACCCTTCGACAACTTGAGGTGTGGAGAGGGGACGTACAGCTCAGTCGACCGGGGAGACCCGGATGAGGTTTCCATCGGGGTCAGTGATCACGAACGTGCGGCCGAAGACAGCGTCGTGCGGCTCCTCGACGACATGGACCCCCTTCGAGACCCAACTCGTGAAGACCTCGTCAACTGCGGACGATGGTCCCGGCATCATCAGTCCGACTTCGCTCGTGCGAGGAGTGCTCGGGACAGCGTGCTCGCTGTATCCCGTCCACAGCGCGAACAGGACGCCGGGGGCAACCTCGAAGGCCACGTAGTGGGGACTGGTGAAGGTCGGTTCGAGCTCGAACAGGTCGCTGTAGAAGGCGGAAGCGGCCTGGGCGTCGCGAACGCCGATCAGGAACAGGTTCGGTGCGGCCATGGAGCGCTCCTCAACTAGTTGATTTCTTGGTACTGCTCCAGCGGATCGTCTGATCGCGACAGAACCTGTCACCTTTTCTGCGAACATTGGCGAGCATGAAGGCTTCGCGGCTCTTGCACCTACTGCTGCTCCTGCAGACCCGTCAGCGCATCACCACCAGCGAGCTCGCCAAGCGGCTGGAGGTGTCTCGGCGGACTGTGCTGCGGGATGTGGAGGCACTCTCAACTGCGGGTGTGCCTGTTTATGCAGAACGGGGGCGGAACGGCGGGATCATCTTGCTCCCCGGTGCGCGGCTCAACGCATCCCACCTGGACCCACCAGAGCTGGAGGCGCTCTCCGTGGCTGGCTTGGACAGCGCGCAGCTTGAGGGCATGGGCCTGTCTGGGGTGTGGGAATCGGCCGCGCGCAAGATCGCTGCCCGCCAGGCTGGATCACCTGAGCCACCGAACTTGCTGCGATTGGCGGACCTGGTGCTGGTGGAAAGCACCTCGTGGTTCGCTGGCTCAGAGGCGGCGATCGACGTAGCGGATCTGGCTACGGCACTGCGGCACCGCCGTCGGCTGCGCATCCGGTACCGGCGCAGCGCCGAGAGTCGGGCCTCGACGCGAGTGGTCGACCCGTACGGGATCGTGGCGAAGTCAGGCCGCTGGTATCTCATCGCCGACGACCAGGGGGACGGTCGGCTGTTCGCTCTGGAACGACTCTCGGCCTACGAACAGCTCAACGCGCCGGCTGTTCTTCGACCTGGTGAGACCCTTCACACCAGGTGGGCCGCGTTGAAGGCACGCACCGAGGCGCAAGGCCGCGTGAGCGTGACCATCCGCCTGCCAGAAACTGGCATCGACCTGGCGCGGCGCATACTCGGCAACCGCATCCACGAAGTTTCCGACCCAGAAGATGGTTGTTGCACCGTCGTCGTGCGCTATCCCAACATCGAGTCAGTGCGCCAGCTCCTCCAATTCGGTGACCATATCGAGGTGCTCGCCCCAGAGAGGGCCCGCGAACGCATCAGTCAGCTCGCCAGAGACCTGCTTGAACGCCACTCGGCCCCCACCTCGTAACTGCTGATCGGAGCGCCGTGCTTTCAATCAACGTCTCCGGTCAGTACAGCAGTTGACCTTGCGGCCCGCACCGGGCCGGGCGGCAGCCGTTCGCTGTCCGGCAGCGCGTCGAGTTTCTTCTGCGGCTCGGCGCGCTGTCCGGTGAACCTGTCCCGCCGGCTCCACGCCGAAGCGTCTCAGCGCTTGAGATAGGCCAGAACGGCCAGCACCCTGCGGTTGTCGTCCGCCGATGGGTTGATCCGCAGCTTGGTGAAAATGCTCGCGGTGTGCTTGGCGACAGCACTCTCGCTGATGTGCAGGCCGCCGGCGATGGCGGCGTTGGACCTGCCCTCCGCCATCAGCTCGAGGACGTCCCGCTCGCGCTGTGTCAGGGCGCCGATCGTGCCACGGGCGTCGCTGCGCAACAGCAGTTTGGAGATGACCTGAGGGTCCATCACTGTGCCTCCGGCCGCCACGCGGCGGACCGCGTCGATGAACTGCTCGGTGTGGGTGACCCGGTCCTTGAGCAGATACCCGACGGCGCCCTCGCCCCCGGCCAGCAGCTCGTTCGCGTACAGCTGGTCGACGTACTGGGAGAGGATGAGGACGGGCAGTCCGGGCCGCCGGCGACGGGCCTCGAGTGCGGCCTGCAGGCCCTCGTCGGTGAAGGTCGGCGGCAGCCGCACATCGACCACGGCGACATCCGGTGCCGTGTCCCCCTCCTCGAGGAGCGCGCGCAGCAGCGACGGACCGTTGTCCACCGCGACGACCTCGCAGCCGTGTTCCTGGAGTGTGCGTATCAGCCCGTCTCTCAGGAGGAAGAGGTCTTCGGCGAGGACAACGCGCATGGAATCTCCATCGTCACGGTGGTCGGCCCGCCCTGCGGACTGTGCAGGTCGAGGGTGCCGTCGAAGGTATCCAACCGCTGTCGCACGCCGGCCAGTCCGGTGCCCCGTGAGGGGTCGGCGCCGCCGTGACCGTCGTCGGTGACGGTTGCGCGCAACAGGCCGTTCTCGTAGGCCAGGGCGACGCCGACCTCGCGGGCCCCGGAGTGCTTCGCCGCGTTCGCCAGCGCCTCGCTCACCGCGAAGTAGGCGGCGGATTCGACCGGCGCCGGGAGCCGGCCCGGCAGCCGGGTCTCGACGTGGACGTCGAGGAAGCTGTCGAGCGCCAGCGACCGGACGGCGTCGCCCAGGCCCCGGTCGGCGAGGACCGGCGGGTGGATGCCGTGCACCAGGTCGCGCAGGTCCTGCAAGGCCCCCTCGGATGTTCGACGGACATCCAGCAGGAGCTCGCGCGCGGCCGCCGGGTCCGTCTCCATCAGGCAGGTGGCACGGTCCAGTGTCATCCCCAGGGCGACCAGCCGGGCCTGCGCCCCGTCGTGCAGATTCCGCTCGATGCGCCGCAGTTCGGCGGCCTGCGCGTCCAGGGCCCTGGTACGGGTGTCGGTGAGCCGCTCGACCCGCCGGGCGAGCCGGCTGCTGCGCGGCGCGGAAAGCAGCGGCCGGCTCACCCGGGTGTGCAGCCGGAGCGTGGCGGGGGCGGCCAGCAGCCCGACGGCCATGAAAGCGAGGCCCAGCACCAGCGCGGCGCACATGGTCGCGGTGCTGTGCACGGGGACGAACGCATACCAGTTGCCGTCGTCGATGAGCCGCCAGATGAACGGCTGCACCAGCGCGCCGAACGCCCCGTACTCGACCAGGGCGAGGGGAACGGCGACGAGGAGCCCGCCGGCCACCGGCTCCAGCCAGGCCCACGCCAGGTCGCGCCAGAACCCCTCATCGGCGATGATCGCGCCCGACCTCTTGCGGGCGTTGAGGGCACCGTCCACGCGCAGGGGCTCCGGTGGACCGATACGGACGCCCGTCCAGCGGTCGGCGCGTGAACGGGAACGATCGGACAGTACGCGCAGAGCCCGCGCGGCGGACGGCAGCAGCCGGAAGCCCACGCCCACGGGCACCAGCAGCAGGGCGAGAACCACCAACGAGCCCACCGCTGACACCGCGAGGGCATGCAGGCTCGCCAACTGGCACCGGCCGAGGGCAACACAGGCGCGGGAGGCGACCGCACGTGGCTTATCGAACATCGTCCATGATCGGGGGGATCCTAGCCGGTGCCGAACCCGCCGTCCGCGGCCTGCCGACGCTCGTCCACGTCCACACTCCTGCCGCTGCCAGACACGAGGCGCCGAACAGCACCATGGGGAGCACCGCGCCGGACTCCTCATCCATGAACAGCAGCATGCCGAGGTTGATCAGAGCGTGAAAGCCCGCTGCGAGCGGCAGTCTGGAAGCCCGCACCCCGTCAAGGGCGCACCCCATCACGACCGACATGGACACCGCCGCCATCACGAACGCCCCCGCGTACACCGGGTGTTGCGCGAAAACCTGGACGTGCCAGACGCCCCACGCCGCGCCCACCGCGACCGATGCCGCGAGAGGGCCGAAGCGGGTGCGCACCAGCGGCTGCAGGAAACAGCGCCACCCGATCTCCTCGCCGCACGCGCCGATCAGCTGCGCCACGGCGATCACCACGAACGGGGCACCCGGCCGCGTAGGGCGCGCGTCCCCGGTGAGCGCCGCGTACGCCCCTGCGCTCAGCGCGATGATCAGAGGCGCCGTGACGAGCAGGAGCATCCCCTGTCCGCTGCGGCCCGGCACGGGGCCGGCGAGCAGTTCCCGTACCCGCCCCGGCCACAGCAGCGCGGCAGCTCCCACCCCGAGTGCGGGTCCGAACTGTGTCAGCTGGATGACCTCACCGGGTATCCGGGTCGCGGGCTGGAGCGCGCCCAGCGCTCCGGCCGCCAGAAAGGCAACGGCGAGGAACAGGGCCATCGCCCTGATGTCGACGGGTTTCTTTCGCATGGCATCGACGATGCCGCCCGGCGGGCCCGCAGCCATTGCGTCTGGATACCGGGCTGGGGTGTACCCAGATACACCCCTGGCCACTTTCGGTGACGGTCGTCCGATCACCGTCCGGTGCCCGGCGGCCGAGCCAGGGGCACCGCGTCCGGCGGGTGCTCAGTGCTCGTAGACCGTCACCGGTATGCCCTGCCGGGTGAGGCGCTCGGATATCAGCGGCTCCACCCGGGACCACTTGCCGCCCGCCAGCCCGCAGCCGATCCGCGGCATATGGACCGACGCCCCCAGCTCCCGGGCCTTGGCCGCCACCCGGACGAGGCCCGCGTCGATGGCCTCGTACCGCACCGGGACGCCCTTGCTGCCGGTCCGGATCCCCCGCTGGCCGACGAGATTGGCCACCCACAGGCGCTCTCCGACCTGGATGAACTGGGCCGCGCCGAGCCCGAAGTCGTTCCGCGCGCGCTCGCGGTGCCACTTCCGGTAGGCGGCCTCCGGCTCCGGCCAGCGGCGGGAGAGGGCCAGGACGAACCCCTTGCCCCAGCCGCCGAGGTCGTTGCAGACGTGCGTGATGATCTTGACGCCCTTGCCCTGCGGCGCGGTGGCGTCCCCCTTCACGTACGAGATCCCCGTGTTCTCAGTCATGCACCCACGGTAAGGGCGACCACTGACAATCGGCCGGCGAGGCCGGGGCCACCAAGCGCAAGGGCGGTCGCGGACGCCTCTCGGCCTCCGCGACCGCCCCGGAACTCCGCAGGCGTCCGCTGGTGTGCGGCTACTTCTGCAGTTCGCGCTCCTTGGCGATCCGCGCCACCTTGCCGCGTACCGCGTACCAGCCGACGACCAGCGCGGCGGCGATGACCGGGATCAGCAACACGGTCTGCCGGCCGACACCGTCGTCGAACCACATCAGCACGATGACGCCGAGCAGGAAGACGATGGTGACGATATCGGTGATCGGCGTGCCGGGGAGCCGGAACTTCGGTCGCTCGACGAGCCCCTCACGGGAGCGGCGCACGAACACCATGTGGCAGAGCATGATCGTGACCCAGGTACTGATGACACCCAGCGCCGCAATATTGATCACAATCTCGAACGCCTGGCCCGGCAGGAAGTAGTTGAGCCCGACGCCGAGCACACACACCGCGGAGGTGAGCATGATGCCGCCGTAGGGCACCTGGTTGCGGTTCATCAGGCCAACAAACTTCGGCGCCGAACCGGCCATCGACATCGAGCGCAGAATCCGGCCGGTCGAGTAGAGGCCGGAGTTCAGGCTGGACATGGCCGCGGTCATCACGACGAGGTTCATGACATCGCCCGCGTACGGCACACCGACGTTGGACAGCACGGTCACGAAGGGGCTCTCGTCGCCGGTGAACTTGTTCCACGGCAGCAGCATCGCGAGCAGCACGACCGAACCGACGTAGAAGATGCCGACCCGCCACATGATGGAGTTGACGGCCTTCGGTACGACCTTCGCCGGCTCGCTGGTCTCGCCCGCGGTGACGCCGACCAGCTCGACGGCGGAGTAGGCGAAGACCACACCCTGGAGCACGATCACGACGGGGAGCAGGCCGGTCGGGAAGAGACCGCCGTGGTCCGTGATCAGTTGGAGCCCCGGTGTGTGTCCGTCGACCGGGTGCTGGGAGGCCAGCAGGAAGATGCCGATGAACATGAAGGCGACCAGCGCGGCGACCTTGATGATCGCGAACCAGAACTCCAGCTCACCGAAGATCTTCACCGAGATCAGGTTCACCGACAGGACGACGGCCAGCGCGATCAGGGCCATCACCCATTGCGGGACGCTGGTGAACAGGCTCCAGTAGTGCGTGTAGAGCGCGATGGCCGTGATGTCGGCGATACCGGTCGTGGACCAGTTCACGACATACATCCAGCCGGCGACGTAGGCGCCCTTCTCGCCCAGGAATTCGCGGGCGTAGGAGACGAAGGAGCCGGAGGACGGCCGGTGCAGGACCAGCTCGCCGAGGGCCCGGACGACGAAGAAGGCGAAGAGGCCGCAGACCGCGTAGGCGACGGCCAGCCCGGGACCGGCGGAGTGGAGACGGCCACCGGCGCCGAGGAACAGGCCGGTGCCGATCGCTCCGCCGATGGCGATCATGTTGATGTGGCGGCCCTTGAGGGCCTTGCTGTAGCCCGCGTCGCCCGCATCCTGCTGCGCGCCGCTCCCCCCGTCAGATGACCTGTGGGCTGTCTCGGTGACGGTTTCAGTGCTCACTGCTCGTGAATCTCGCTTTCAGGCAGGCATTGCGCCGGGACCGGGCTCCGCGGATCGCGCGAAGTCGGCCGACGGCACACCTTCCACGAAGACCGCTCCCCCGTCTGTGGGCGAGGTCACATGGCGTAAAAACCTTGTAGGAAGTGACGGTATTTTTCCTCGATTACCCGCCGGCGGAGCTTCAGCGAGGGGGTCAATTCGCCACTTTCCGGACTCCACTCCTCGCTCAGTAGCCGAAACCTCTTGATCTGCTCGGTGCGATTCAGCCGCGCATTGGCGGCCGCAACGGCCCGCTCGACCTCTTCCCGGACGGCCGGATGCCCCGCCAGTTCGTGCAGCGTCCCCTCGATGCCCCGCTGCGCCGCCCAGGCGGGCGCCAGCTCCGTATCCAGCACCAGCAGCGCGACCAGATACGAGCGGCCGTCGCCGTACGCCAGCGCCTGCCCGATGAGCGGATGCTCCTTGAGGGTGTTCTCGACCAGCGCGGGCGAGACGTTCTTGCCCGTGGACGTCACGATCATTTCCTTCTTGCGATCGGTCAGCCAAAGGAAGCCGTCCTCGTCCAGCCGGCCGATGTCCCCGGTGGCGAACCAGCCGTCGGCGTCGGTCGCCGACTCCACGGATCCGTCCGCCCGCAGATAGCCGTCGCATACGGTGCGCCCGCGGACCTCGATCTCTCCGTCCGCTGCCGTGCGCACCTCGAGGCCGCCAATCGGGCGGCCGACCGAGCCCAGCCGAAAGGCGCCAGGACTGTTCGTCGTGGACACGCCCACGGTCTCGGTCAGCCCCCAGGCGTCCATGATCACCACGCCCAGACCGGCCCAGAAACGGACCACGTCCGGCGGCATCGGGGCGGATGCGCTCGCGGTCCACACCAGCCGGTCGAAGCCGGCCAGCGCCAGCAGCGGATCCAGAACCTCGGCCTTGACCTGCGCATACGCGTCCGCCAGCGCCTCGGAGGGCCGCTCGCCGCGCTCTTGGCAGGCCACATATGCGCGCGCCGTCTCCCCCGCCGCCTCGATGGCCGCCCGCCGCTCCTCCGGGAGCAGCGCGAGCGCCGCCCGTACGACCGCCGCCAGCTTCTCCCAGACCCTCGGTACGCCGAAGAACTGCGCCGGATGCAGTGCGCGCGCCGTCGCGGCGACCGCCGCCGGATCCGCGCAGAGGTAGACGTGCGAGGCACGGAAGACCGGCAGATAGATGCCCAGCATCCGCTCGGCGATATGCGCGAAGGGGAGATAGCAGAGGTGCTCGACATGATCGGGCAGCTCGACGGCGCCATCCAGGGCCGTCGCGTTGAGCAGCACATTGCGGTGACTGACCACGACGCCCTTGGGGTCGCCGGTGGTGCCGGAGGTGTAGACGACGGTGAGGGTGTCGGCCGCGTCCGCCTCCCGCCACACCGCCTCGAACTCCTCGGGGTCGTGCAGCTCGGCACCTCTGGCGGCCAGCGCGGCATAGGTCTCGTACGGGCTCTTCTCGCCGACGCCGACGCCGACACCGACCTCGATGCCAGGGCCGCCGACGCCGATGCTGTCCGGCTCGACGATCACCAGCTGTTCGAGCCGGGCGGCCTCATCGTCGAGCAGCGGCTCCCAGCGCCCGAGCTCGCGCACGCCCTCCAGGACGGCGAAGCGCGCCCCGCTGTGCCGGACGATATGCGCTGTCTGTCCGGGTGCGGCGGTGCCGTACACCGTTACCGGGACTGCGCCGAGGTGCACCAGGGCGAGGTCGGTGAGCCAGTGTTCGGGGCGGTTGCTCATCATGATGAGGACGATCTCCCCACGCCGTACGCCGAGCGCGCGGTACCCGGCGGCCAGCTCCGCGACCCGGCGGCGGACCTCGGCCCAGCTCAGCGTGTGCCAGCCGCCGGGCCCGTCGTCAGTACGCCAGGAGAGCGCGGGCAGCTCCCCGTGGTCCTCGGCGTTGCGCAACAGCAGGGCGGGGAGGGTGAGTTCGCCCGGTTCGCCGGGCATGCGCAGGATCGTGGTCAAGGCGGCCTCCTGGGGAGTGGGAGCCTGCTCTGCGGTCCGAACGGGGTCTGGCTGCCGTGCTTGCGCCCCCGCAAAGGGGGATGGACGGGTTCAGAAGGTTTCACAAGAGTGGTGAGACAGCAATACTGTTGAACATGATGGAGTCCGCCACCGACCTCACGGTCGACGAACTGGCCGCCCGCGCCGGCGTCACGGTCCGCACGATCCGCTTCTACAGCACCCGCGGGCTGCTGCCGCCGCCCGACATCGGCCCGCGCCGGGTCGGCCGCTACGGACCGGACCATCTCTCGCGGCTCGCGCTGATCGAGGAACTCCAGCATCAGGGCCTGACGTTGTCCGCGATCGAGCGCTATCTGGCGCAGCTGCCGCCCGATCTGAGCGCCCAGGATCTGGCCATCCACCGGGCGCTGGTGGCGAGCTGGGTGCCGGACAAGGCGGAGGACGCGACCCGGGAACAGCTGGAGCGGCGGGTCGGCCGGGCGCTGACCGAGGAGGACCTGGACCGGCTGGCCGCGATGAGTGTGCTCGTACGGACCGATGACCCGCGGGTCTTCCAGGTCGATCCGGGCCTGCTGCATCTGGGCACGCGGCTGCTCGACGTACCGATCGCGCTGGAGACGATCCTGGCGGCGCGCACCGTCGTCATCGAGCACACCCGCTCGGCGGCGCGCGAGCTGAGCCGGCTCTTCAAGGACGAGGTATGGGAGCCGTACCGGGACGGCGGGCCGGACGCGGCGGACATGGCGCGGATGAAGTCGCTGTCCGCCCATATGCAGCCGATGGTGGTGCAGGCACTGGTCACCGCCTTCCAGCGGTCGATGAAGCAGGAACTGCGGGAGTGGTTCGGCAAGAACGAGAGGGATGAGAGGGATGAGAGGGGCGAGAGGGGCGAGAAGGACGGGGAGAAGGGTGAGAACGGGGTGCGCGGCCAGGGCGAGGGGTGAGGGCGGGCCGCCGGGGCCCGCCCCCACGTCGGTCAGTCGCTGAACTTCTCGCCCTTCTCGGCCTTCTCGACCAGCAGCGGGGACGGCGCGAAGCGCTCGCCGTAGGCCGCCGCCAGCTCGCGGGCGCGCGCCACGAAGCCGGGCAGACCGATGTGTTCCTCCCGCCCTGGCCCGCCCTGGTATCCGTTGATGTACTGGATCACGCCGCCGGTCCAGCCGGGGAACCCGATGCCGAAGATGGAGCCGATGTTGGCGTCGGCGACCGAGGTCAGCACGCCTTCCTCGAAGCAGCGGACGGTGTCCAGCGCTTCGGAGAACAGCATCCGCTCCTGCATGTCGACGAACGGAATGGCGGCGCCCTCCTTGGCGAAGTGGTCGCGCAGCCCCGGCCACAGGCCGGCCCGCTTACCGTCCTCGCCGTACTCGTAGAAGCCCGCGCCGCCGCTGCGGCCGGGCCGCTCGAACTCGTCCACCATGCGGTCGATGACGGCGTCCGCCGGGTGCGGCCGCCAGGTGCCGCCGGCCTCCTCGACCGCCCGCCTGGTCTCGTTACGGATCTTGCGCGGCAGGGTGAGCGTCAGCTCGTCCATCAGGGACAGCACCTTGGCCGGGTAGCCGGCTTGGGCGGCGGCCTGTTCGACGGAGACCGGGTCGAGGCCCTCGCCGATCATCGCGACGCCTTCGTTGATGAAGTGGCCGATGACGCGCGAGGTGAAGAAGCCGCGCGAGTCATTGACGACGATCGGGGTCTTCTTGATCTGGCGGACGAGGTCAAAGGCGCGGGCCAGCGCCTCGTCGCCGGTCCGCTCACCCTTGATGATCTCCACCAGCGGCATCTTGTCGACGGGCGAGAAGAAGTGCAGCCCGATGAAGTCACGGTCGCGCTCGACGCCCTCGGACAGCAGCGTGATGGGCAGGGTGGAGGTGTTGGAGCACAGCAGCGCGTCGGGGGCGACGATGTGCTGGATCTCCTTGAACACCTTGTGCTTGAGGGCGACGTCCTCGAAGACGGCCTCGATGACGGCGTCACACCCCGCGAGGTCCTGCGGGTCGGCGGTGGGTGTGATGCGCGCCAGCAGCTCGTCGCGCTGGGCCTCGGTCGTACGGCCCCGCGACAGCGCCTTGGCCAGCAGGCCCTCGGAGTACGCCTTGCCCTTCTCGGCCGCATCGAGGGTGACGTCCTTGAGGACGACCTGCATTCCGGCCCTGGCGCAGGAGTACGCGATGCCCGCGCCCATCATGCCGGCGCCGAGGACGGCGACCTTCTCGACCTTGCGGGGCGCGATGTCCTTGGGCCGGTTGGCGCCGGAGTTGACGGCCTGGAGGTCGAAGAAGAAGGCCTGGATCATGTTCTTGGAGATCTGGCCGGTGACCAGCTCGACGAAGTAGCGCGCCTCGATGGTCTGGGCGGTCTCGAAGTCGACCTGGGAACCCTCGACGGCGGCCGCGAGGATATTGCGCGGCGCGGGGTAGGGGGCGCCGTTGACCTGCTTCTTGAGGTTCGCGGGGAACGCCGGGAGGTTGGCCGCGAACTTCGGGTGGGCGGGGGTACCGCCGGGGATCTTGTAACCCTTGACGTCCCAGGGCTGCTGGGACTCGGGGTGCTCGTCGACGAAGGCGCGGGCCTTGGCGAGCAGTTCCTCGGAGGTGGCCGCGACCTCGTGGATCAGCCCGTTGTCCTTGGCCCGGGTGGCGTTGTACTGGGTGCCCTGGAGCAGCACCTTCAGCAGCGCGTCGGTGATGCCGAGGAGGCGGACCGTGCGGGTGACGCCGCCGCCCGCGGGGAGCAGGCCGAGGGTGACCTCGGGCAGGCCGATCTTGGTGCCGGGGGTGTCGAGGGCGACGCGGTGGTGGCAGGCCAGCGCAATCTCGTAACCGCCGCCCAGCGCCGCGCCGTTGATGGCGGCGACGACGGGCTTGCCGAGGGTCTCGATCCGGCGCAGGTCGCGCTTGATGCCGTTGCCCGCCTCGAAGGCCTGCTGGGCCTGGGCGGGGGTGACGGCGATCAGGTCGCGCAGGTCACCGCCGGCGAAGAAGGTCTTCTTGGCGGAGGTGAAGATGATGCCGCGGATGCTGTCCTTCTCGGCCTCCAGGCGGTCGGCGACCGCGGTGAGGGAGGCCTTGAAGGCGTTGTTCATGGTGTTGGCGGACTGGTCCGGGTCGTCCAGGACCAGGGTGACGATGCCGGTCTCGTCCTGTTCCCAGCGGATGGTCGACACAGCAGCGGATTCACTCATGGGTGCGTACTCCGTAGTGGGGTGGGACGAGGGTCAGAGGCGCTCGATGACGGTGGCGATGCCCATGCCGCCGCCGACGCAGAGGGTGGCCAGGCCGTAGCGCTTGTCCTGCCGCTCCAGCTCGTCGATGAGGGTGCCGAGGATCATTGCGCCGGTGGCGCCGAGGGGGTGGCCCAGGGCGATGGCGCCGCCGTTGACATTGACCTTGTCCAGGCTCAGGCCCATGTCCTTGACGAAGCGCAGCACGACCGCGGCGAAGGCCTCGTTGATCTCGACGAGGTCGATGTCGTCGATGGTCAGTCCGGCCTTGGCG